>NZ_LSIZ01000033.1:0-1331 GCF_001556505.1 Streptococcus sp. CCH8-H5
TAAAACCACTGTAGAGATTATAGAGCTTTTTGAGTATACACAAAAAGTCCCATAAAAATTGTACTGACCCCAAAAAGTTAGACAATTAATTTATCCAAAGGATTTAGTTCTGTATTGCACAGGACTGAGTCCTTTTCTACCATTTGTCAAGCATATCAAGGCATTTGATAAAAAAATAGATTGAATTACATAGTCAAACTAAGGAGTTTGTCTATTTTTGAACTAAAGTTTAGTGTAAAAAGTGCACGCAAAAACAACACCTTACCTAGTGGTTTTTTGATAAGGTGTTACAATCATATGGCATAAACAATTTTACCGATTTTGGGTAGAAGTATAATCGTAAAGCTTGTTATGTGTTATGAGGTAATACATTGTTCTAATGAGACGATGTGTAGAGGCAATCGTGTGTGGTTTGGTTGAAGTCACTTGCGATTGTCTTTTCCGTTTCTCATAGAAGTCTGCTATATGACAAGGATTGGTGTAGCCAGCTGAAGCTATGTTATGAATGCACTTAAAGAGAACCTTTATGGCATAGGGATTCCCACGTTTGGTGATATGTTCCTTTGCTAGAAAGTCCCCAGATTCATAGTGGCTGAGGTCAATGCTGATCAAAGCATTGATTTGATTGGCAGAATGAAATTGACGAATGTCACCAAGTTCGCCAATAATACTTGTCGCTGTGGTTTCAGTGATTCCAGGAATAGAGAGAAGAATCTCGTATTCTGGCAAAGGTTGAGCCAAAGTTACCATCTCCTCTAAAACGCCTTGTCTATATTCAGAAAGCCTAAGTAACTCCCCTGCATAGTATTTGATCTCTTCCATCATTGGAGAGGTTTTCTTGACCTCACAATAAGACTGATTAGCTAGTTTTGTAAGCTTATCTACTAAGTAAGTCACACGTTTTTCAGAGATGCGTTTTGCCGTAGACTGACGGATGATAGCTGTTAATTCGGCGTCATCTAACTCCAGTACAAAACTATTACATGGAAAAGTCATGACCAAGTTCCAATATTGTTCCCACAGTTGGTGAAGATAAGATGTTTTACAATTCAGGAAAAGAGACCTGTAGAACCTTGTGCAGACGATTTTTAGCGCAGAAAATATCCCCAGTAAGATTCTGATAGAAATGGCTGAGGTCGCGTAATTCTTGATAAAGCACTTCTTGGACATAGCTTGGTTTACGATTGAGGATGAACTGAGACGTAGCTAGTTTTTCAGCGTCAATCTTATCTGTTTTACGTACTCGTAAGCTATCTAGTTGTTTTTGTGATTCTAAGGGCTTGAGCAGATTATCAGTCAGGCTTACCCATTAGCTAAACAACAACGTTGCT
>NZ_LSIZ01000034.1:0-1426 GCF_001556505.1 Streptococcus sp. CCH8-H5
AAATCATGTCAGATAAAACGAACATGGAACTTGAAGCAGAAGATTCTGGTGTTCTATTGAAGATTACCCGTCAGGCTGGTGAAACAGTACCAGTTACTGAAGTTATCGGTTATATTGGAGCAGAAGGTGAAGTTGTGGCTGATAATGCTGCGAGCGCACCAGCTACAGAAACTGCTCCGCAAGTTGAAGAAGTTGCTACTGTGGAAGCACCTGTAGTGGCAACACAAGCCCAAGCCCCTGTCGTACACGAAGGTGGCAAAGTACGTGCAACACCTAAAGCACGTAAAGTAGCGCGTGAGTTGGGGATTGACCTCGCTCAAGTTCCAGGAACTGGAGCAAAAGGTCGTGTTCATGCTGATGACGTTGAGAACTTTAAGGGTGCTCAACCTAAGGCAACTCCGTTGGCACGTAAGATTGCAGCGGACCTTGGTATTGATTTAGCTAACGTATCTGGAACAGGCTTTGGTGGTAAGATTACCAAGGAAGATGTCCTTGCAATCAGTGCCCCAGCTCAAGTTAAGGAAGCTGCAGCTGCACCTGTGGTTGAAGCTAAGCCAGAAAAAGTCTTGCCAGAAGGTGTGGAAGTTATCCCAATGTCGGCTATGCGTAAGGCTATCTCTAAGGGAATGACGCACTCTTACTTAACTGCGCCAACCTTTACCCTTAACTACGATGTGGACATGACTAACCTTATGGCTCTTCGTAAGCAAGTCCTTGATCCAATCATGAATAAGACTGGTATGAAGGTAACCTTCACTGATTTGATTGGTTTGGCAGTTGTGCGTACCCTTATGAAAGAGGAACACCGTTACCTCAATGCATCCTTGATTGATGATGCGCAAAATATCGAATTACACAAATTTGTTAATCTCGGTATTGCCGTTGGTCTCGATGATGGCTTGATTGTACCAGTAGTTCATGGTGCAGATAAGATGAGTTTGTCTGACTTTGTGGTGGCCTCTAAGGATGTCATCAAGAAAGCTCAGGCTGGTAAATTGAAGGCGGCAGAAATGTCAGGTTCTACTTTCTCTATCACTAACTTGGGAATGTTTGGAACCAAGTCATTTAACCCAATCATCAACCAACCAAACTCAGCTATCCTTGGTGTTTCAGCAACTATTCAGACACCGGTTGTTGTTGATGGTGAAGTTGTCGTACGTCCAATCATGGGGCTATGCTTGACTATTGACCACCGTATTGTAGATGGTATGAATGGTGCCAAATTCATGGTTGATTTAAAACATTTGATTGAAAATCCAATGGAATTGTTGATTTAAGTAAAAAAATATCTGAAAACTGAAGTTTTAAATAGAAAGGAGAGGGCGTTAAAGCGTTCGAGTCGATTTGAACTCGAACGAAATGCTTCGGAATTTAGATAGTTTTACTTGTGTGCAAGCACACTAACGTAAAACTCCTAAAATTCTGT
>NZ_LSIZ01000035.1:0-238 GCF_001556505.1 Streptococcus sp. CCH8-H5
TCTGAGTCAGTAAGTGCCTCGGCTTCAGCAAGTGCGTCAGCCTCAGCAAGTACATCAGCCTCAGCAAGTACATCAGAATCAGCGTCTGCATCTGAGTCAGTAAGTGCCTCGGCTTCAGCAAGCGCATCAGCCTCAGCAAGTACTTCAGAGTCAGCAAGTGCGTCAGCTTCAGCAAGTGCGTCTGAATCAACAAGTGCGTCAGCGTCAGCAAGTGCTTCTGAGTCAGCAAGCGCCTCAG
>NZ_LSIZ01000036.1:0-483 GCF_001556505.1 Streptococcus sp. CCH8-H5
CTTTCTTGAATTCGATAGCTGAGAACTTAACGTTTCCATCTGCATCGTTGCTTACAGTTTCAACAACTTTACCTGTTGAATCTTTAAGCACGAAGCTGAATTCGTTAGCTTTCAACTCACGACCTTCCAAACGTTTAGTGAAGTTGAATTCTACTTGTACTGGTACGCTGTTGACACGTTTTTGAGTAGGTTTTTCAGAATCTTTAACTTTCTTATTGAATGGATTGTATTGGTGAATTGTTTGGTTAGCGGTATTTTCAATATCTACACCAGCTTTAACTGTTTGTTTAACAGTTGCTGGGATATCAAATTTATAGTAACGACCAAACTCAAATTTAGTTGTATCAATAACTGGACTTGCGTCTGTAGCGCTGATAGGTTTAGTCAAGCTTGCTTTAGATGAAGCACTGATTACACCGTTTTCAACGTTGATGTCGAATTTAGCTGTTACATCTTCACCAGTGATACCATCGTAAACCTTGA
>NZ_LSIZ01000037.1:0-1322 GCF_001556505.1 Streptococcus sp. CCH8-H5
GAAACAGGTGATGATGCGTCTATGGCAGCTATGGCTCTCGGAGGAATCCTTGCGGCAGCTGGACTTGGTTTGGCAGGAAAACGCAAAAAAGAAGACTAAATAGTGATTAGGTACACATCTAATTGAGTTAGTTAGACTATTTCAGTTTTCGAAAGAGAGATTCATCCCGAAAGGGGTGGGTCTTTTTGATTTGTAATGAGAGGATTTTGGTAGCTGATATGTCTTGATGAGAGCTTTTTAAATTTTGGTAAAATTAGAAGTCAAAATTTTGGGAAGATTTATATCCTTTATCATAAAAAAGAGTTATTTTGAATTCTCAAGCAATTATTTCAACTAAAGAAATGTTTAAGGCAATATATACAATACTGATGGATTAGATAATTCTTCGTATTTTAGTAGACTTCATTACTTATTATATTTAGATGAAGTTAAGGTTATCCCTAATCCCACTTAAATCTAAGACTGATTAGTGTTTACAGTTAAAATTAGATAGTTAACATCAAAAAATAGGGAGAATAGTTAGGAAAAGAAATAGATCTTTATAAATAAATAGAAAATATCGGGTAAAAACATGGTGGATTCCGTATTTTTATAAGACTAACTTTGGTAATTTATAATATAAGAAGAGTTAAAAATGATAATAGGGAAGTCTTACTTTTAAAGGGTTTTTACGTTTAAAAGTTGTTTCAATCCTTACTTCTATTTGAAATTTACTTATTTAAGAAAGCCAATTATTAGAAAAATGAACGTTAAAAGTGAATTCAAGATGGCTTTTAAAGAAGAAAATTAATATCAAAATATTAGAAAAAACGATTTTATGATAAATAACAGTAAGCGTTTTAAACGCTTATAATACAAGTGTTTTAACGTAAGACTGCTTTTTGTAAGAGTTTGGATTTAACAATTGTCAGATAACTAAAGTTTTTTTAGAAAAGATAGATTAATCACTTGACTCTAAATTGTCAGAATGTTAGAATGAGAATGAATCATGGATATGAGGGGAATTAACTTGTAGTCATGTATCTATAACTAACTATTTTTTTAAGAGGGAGACTTAAACATGAAAGACATTTTCAATAGACGTCAACGATTTTCATTGCGTAAATATTCGTTTGGTGTCGCTTCAGTCTTGCTAGGAACGGCACTCTTTGCCGCTCATACTGCACAGGCCGATGAAGTAACAGCGCCTGACGCTTCTTCATCAAACCCTGATTCATCAGTTGAGGGGGAAAGTTCATCAAACCTGATTGAGACATCTACAGCATCTACAGCTCAAGCAGATCCTACTGCAGCTGTATCTTCAACTGAGGCAACTGCGTCAA
>NZ_LSIZ01000038.1:0-3741 GCF_001556505.1 Streptococcus sp. CCH8-H5
ACGCACTTACTGAGGCTGAAGTTGAGTTCGACTCAGACTGAGATGTTGAAGTTGAGGCACTTTCTGAAGTAGAAACTGAGTTTGACTCGGATTGTGATGCTGATGTCGACTCACTCTCTGAAGTCGAAACTGAATTCGATTCCAGTTGTGATGTGCTTACTGATGCACTTTCTGAAGCTGAAACTGAATTTGACTCGGATTGTGATGTTGACGTTGAGGCACTTTCTGAAGCTGAGACTGAGTTTGACTCGGATTGTGATGCTGATGTTGATTCACTCTCTGAAGTCGAAACTGAGTTTGACTCGGATTGCGATGTTGATGTTGATTCGCTCTCAGAGGTAGAAACTGAGTTTGACTTGGATTGTGATGTCGACATTGACTCGCTCTCTGAAGTCGAAACTGAATTCGACTCGGATTGTGACGCTGATGTTGACTCACTTTCTGACGATGACTCGGAAGTTGAGGCAGATTGTGATTCTGAAATTGATTCACTTACTGACGATGAAACTGAGTTCGATTCAGACTGTGAAGCTGAAACTGATTCACTTACTGACGCTGATTCGAAGTTTGAAACAGACTGTGATTCTGAAACTGACGCACTTAATGAAGCGGATTCGGAATTAGACACTGATTGTGATTCTGAAATTGATTCACTTACTGATGCTGACTCTGAGTTTGAGACAGACTGTGATTCTGAAATGGATTCACTTAATGACGCTGACTCTGATGTTGAAGCAGACTGTGATGCTGAGACTGATTCACTTACTGATGCTGATTCGGAATTTGAGACAGACTGTGATTCTGAAACTGACGCACTTAATGACGCTGATTCTGAAGTTGAAGCAGACTGTGATGCTGAAATGGATTCACTTACTGACGCTGATTCGGAATTAGACACTGATTGTGATTCAGAAACTGATGCACTCTCTGAGACTGATTCGGAATTAGATACAGACTGTGATTCTGAAACTGATGCACTCTCTGACGCTGATTCTGAAGTAGACACTGATTGTGAGACTGAAACAGACGCACTTACATAGGCTGACTCGGAAGTTGAAACAGACTGTGATGCTGAAAATGACTCACTTGTTGAAGCTGATTCTGAATTTGAAACAGACTGTGATTCTGAATTTGATTCACTTTCTGAAGTAGAAACTGAGTTTGACTCGGATTGTGACATTGATGTCGACTCACTCTCTGAGGTAGAAACTGAATTCGATTCGGATTGTGAAGCTGACGTTGATTCACTCTCTGAAGTAGAAACTGAGTTCGATTCAGACTGTGAAGCTGAAACTGATTCACTTAGTGAGGCTGATTCTGAATTTGAAACAGACTGTGATTCAGAAACTGATGCACTTTCTGAGGCTGATTCGGAGTTTGATACAGACTGTGATTCAGAAACTGATGCACTTTCTGAGGCTGATTCTGAGTTTGATACAGACTGTGATTCAGAAACTGATGCACTTTCTGAGGCTGATTCGGAGTTTGAAACAGACTGTGATTCAGAAACTGACGCACTCTCTGATGCTGATTCTGAGTTAGACACTGATTGTGAGTCGCTTACTGATACACTTACTGATTCTGACTCTGAGTTTGAAACAGACTGTGATTCAGAAACTGATGCACTCTCTGACGCTGATTCGGAGTTTGATACAGACTGTGATTCTGAGACAGACGCACTTGTTGATGCTGACTCTGAGTTTGAAGCAGACTGTGATTCTGAAACTGATGCACTCTCTGACGCTGACTCGGAGTTTGAAGCAGACTGTGATTCTGAAACTGACGCACTTTCTGAGGCTGACTCTGAATTAGATACAGATTGCGATTCTGATACAGAAGCACTTTCTGATGCTGATTCAGAATTAGACACTGATTGTGATTCGCTTACTGATGCACTTACTGATGCTGATTCTGAGTTTGAGACAGACTGTGATTCTGAAATAGATTCACTTACTGACGCTGATTCTGAATTTGATACAGACTGTGATTCTGAAACTGATGCACTTTCTGACGCTGAAACTGAGTTTGATTCGGATTGTGATGTCGATGTTGACTCACTCTCTGAAGTAGAAACTGAATTCGATTCGGATTGTGATGTTGACGTTGACTCACTCTCTGAAGTTGAAACTGAATTCGATTCGGATTGTGATGCTGACGTTGATTCACTTTCTGAAGTTGAAACGGAGTTTGACTCGGATTGTGAAGCTGACGTCGATTCACTTTCTGAAGTTGAAACGGAGTTCGATTCGGATTGTGATGCTGATGTTGATTCACTTTCTGAAGTTGAAACGGAGTTTGACTCGGATTGTGACTCACTAATTGATTCGCTGACTGAAGCTGACTCTGAATTAGAAACAGACTGTGATTCTGAAATTGATTCACTTTCTGAAATCGAAACTGAGTTTGATTCGGATTGTGAAGCTGATGTCGATTCACTCTCTGAGGTAGAAACTGAATGTGACTCGGATTGTGATGCTGACGTTGATTCACTTTCTGAAGTAGAAACTGAGTTTGACTCGGATTGTGATGCTGACGTTGATTCACTTTCTGACGCAGAAACTGAATTCGATTCGGATTGTGAAGCTGACGTTGATTCACTTTCTGAAGCTGAAACTGAGTTCGATTCGGATTGTGACGCTGACGTTGATTCACTTACAGAGGCTGACTCTGAATTTGAGGCAGATTGTGACTCACTAATTGATTCTCTGACTGAGGCTGACTCTGAATTTGAAACTGACTGTGATTCTGAAAGTGATTCACTCTCTGAAGTTGAAACTGAATTTGATTCCAGCTGTGATGTGCTTACTGATACACTTTCTGAAGCTGAAACTGAATTCGACTCGGATTGTGAAGCTGATGTCGATTCACTCTCGGAAGTCGAAACTGAGTTTGACTCGAATTGTGATGTCGATGTTGATTCACTCTCGGAAGTAGAAACTGAGGTTGACTCGGATTGTGATGCTGAAATTGAGGCACTTTCAGATGCTGAAATTGAGTTCGACTCAGACTGAGATGTTGACGTTGATTCACTCTCTAAAGTTGAAACTGAATTTGATTCGGATTGTGATGTCGATGTTGACTCACTCTCGGAAGTCGAAACTGAATTCGATTCCAGCTGTGATGTGCTTACTGATGCACTTTCTGAAGCTGACTCTGAGGTTGAGACTGAATTTGATTCGGATTGTGAAGCTGACGTCGATTCACTCTCTGAAGCTGAAACTGAATTCGATTCGGATTGTGATGTCGATGTTGATTCACTCTCTGAAGTTGAAACTGAGTTTGATTCGGATTGTGACGCTGACGTTGATTCACTTTCTGAAGTAGAAACTGAGTTCGATTCGGATTGTGATGTGCTTACTGATTCACTTTCTGAAGTTGAAACTGAGTTTGATTCGGATTGTGATGTCGATGTTGATTCACTCTCTGAAGTTGAAACTGAGTTCGATTCTGATTGTGACGCTGACGTTGATTCACTCACTAAAGTAGAAACTGAGTTTGATTCGGATTGTGAAGCTGATGTTGATTCACTCTCTGAGGCTGACTCTGAGTTTGAGACTGACTGCGATTCAGATACTGACTCACTCTCTGAAGCTGACTCGTAATTTGAGATTGATTGAGAGATCGATGTTGATGCACTTTCAGATGCTGAAGTTGAGTTCGATTCAGACTGAGATGTTGATGTTGACGCACTTTCTGAAGCTGAGACTGAATTTGACTCCAACTGTGATGTTGATGTTGACG
>NZ_LSIZ01000039.1:0-36395 GCF_001556505.1 Streptococcus sp. CCH8-H5
AGCAGCAGACGGAACCGTAACCTTTGTTCCAGAAAAATCATTCGTAGGAACTGCATCAGCTGTAACAGTGGTTCATGAAGATAAGAACGGAACCAAAGCCTCTGCAACCTACACGCCAACAGTAACTCCAGTTACACCAACTTCAGAGCCAGCAACATCTACAGATATCCAAGGTCAAACACAAACAGGTAAACCAAGCTTCACGCCTGGTAACCCAAGTGTCCCAATGGATGATGATGTACCTGCTACCTTTGAAGACGGCTCAACAACTAAAGTTATTCCAGGTGAAGGAACTTACACAGTTGCTCCAGACGGAACTGTAACCTTCGTCCCAGAAAAAGCATTCACAGGAACAGGTACAGGTGTGACCGTGAAACGTGTTGATAAGAACGGTACAGCCGTTACAGCTACCTATACACCAACAGTAACACCAGTAACACCAACTGCAGAATCAGTTACTTCAATTGGTAATAAAGGTCAAACGCAAACAGGTAAGCCAAGCTTCACTGAAGGCGATAGCCGTGTACCAATGAATAACCAAGTACCAGCTACCTTTGAAGATGGCTCAACTACTAAGACTATTGCAGGTGTCGGAACTTACACAGTAGCTGCCGATGGTACTGTAACATTCACACCAGAAACTGAATTTACAGGAACTGCCCCAGCAGTCACAGTGGTTCGTGAAGATGTTAACGGAACTAAGGCTTCAGCTACCTACACACCAACTGTCCTTCCAATCACTAAGTTTGTTGATAAAGAAGGTAAGGAAATCCCAGGATATCCTACAGTTGATGGTGAACAGCCAAAAGCTGAAATTCCAGGTTACCGCTTCGTAGAAACTAAGAAATTACCTAATGGTGATATCGAACATGTCTACGAGCAAGTAACGACGTCATACGTTGATGAAAATGGTACGCCAATCCCTGGTTATCCAACCGAAGATGGCCAACAACCTAAGAAAGAAATCCCAGGTTATGAATTTGTGAAGACAGTTGTAGATGAAAATGGTAATACTCAACACATCTACAAACAAATTGTGACTCCAACACCAGTGCCGGATACAACTCCGACACCAGAGCCACAGCCAGCTCCACAAACAGAAGAGCCTAAGGCTCCAGTACTTCCAGAAACAAAAGAAGAAGCTCACTTTATCAATCCAAGTGATAAGACAGCTCAACTTCCAGAAACTGGTAGTGAGGATTCAAACCTTGCAATCTTTGGTTTGGCAAGTCTTCTAGCTGGATTTGGACTCTATGGCGCAAAACGACGCAAACGTTAAGATGATTTAACGGTCGGATAGGACCTTAAGAATCCAGATTCCAATTAAAATAGACCTCATGGCATTTGCCATGGGGTCTATTTGTATGGACTAGCCTGCTAGTTTTTTTAAGTCGTCATGATTGACTTTACTCACTAGGAAGCGTAATCTAGACTTTAATTAAAGGATTAAAAGGAGGTCCCTCGATGATTGAAGTAACTTATTTAAATACTGCAAAGCAAGAAAAACACACTTCTTTTGAAGATTACAATGAATTTGTCAGAGCACAGCAAGCTTGTTGGATTGCCTTACCGGATTCAACGCCAGTCACTAAGGTGACCATAAACGGACATGATATTGGCTACAAAGGACAATATGGCGACCTTTACTTTTATATCATGAAGCTAGATTTGGCACAATATCAGTAATAATAGGAAAAAGAATCAGACATCGTGTTCTGATTCTTTTTCTTTGAGCAAGGTAATTTTTATAAATTAAGAATATTGCTAATTGACTGAAAATGACTTACAATAGAAAGGAAGAATTTATAGAAGGAGACACATATGAAAAACAAGCGTTTAATTTGGACTTTGGTTTTCTTAGCTATCTTGACGATCGGTTCTATTGGTACAGATCTTTTCAAAAAAGAGCACCAAGATGCTAATAAGGTCGTCAAAGTAGGAATCCTCCAGTTCGTGACTCACGATGCCCTGGATCAAATCGAGAAGGGAATTGAGGATGGTCTTAAGGAAGCTGGTTATAAGGGAGATAAGGTTAAAATCACCCTCCTAAATGCCGAAGGAGACCAGTCTAAAATTCAAACCATGTCTAAACAATTGGTCAATGACAAGAATGATGTCGTTATCGGTATTGCAACGCCAGCAGCACAAGGACTAGCGGCAGCTACCAAGGACATTCCAGTCATTATGGGAGCTATCTCAGACCCTGTTGGGGCCAAATTGGTTAAGGACCTCAAGCATCCAGAAGGCAATGTCACTGGTACCTCTAACCAAGTGCCGATTAAGCAGACAGTGGAATTGGTCAAATCATTGACACCAAATGCTAAGACAATTGGTATTCTCTACGCTTCAAGCGAGGATAATTCCAAATCACAGGTTGAGAGCTTTAAGAAATTTGCTGAAAAAGATGGCCTAAATGTGGTCGAGTATGCCGTACCATCAACCAATGAAATCAATACAACTATGTCAGTCATGACTGGTAAGGTAGATGCTATCTGGACGCCTCAAGATAATACTATTGCCTCAGCCTTTTCAACAGTAATCTCATCAGCCAACCAAGCTAAGATTCCAGTTTATACGACTGTCGATACTATGGTGAAAGAGGGCGGTTTGGCCTCAGTTGCTCAAAGCCAATATGAACTTGGAAAGGCTACAGCTCGTAGTGCCGTTAAGGTTCTTAAAGGTAAGAAAGTTAAGGATGTTCCTGTAGATGTTATCGATGATGGCACACCAACGCTTAACCTTAAAGTTGCTCAAGACCTCAACATCACCATCCCTGACGATGTGCTTAAACAGTCAGACATCGCTGTTAAAGCTGATAAATAAGGAGGACTTATGATTATTTCATCTATTTATCAGGGGCTTCTATACGGAATCTTAGGTCTTGGGATTTACATGACTTTCCGTATCTTGGATTTTCCTGATTTGACAACAGAAGGTTCCTTCCCTCTTGGTGGGGCAGTAGCAGTAACCCTTATGAACTTTGGTTGGAACCCAATTTTAGCAACCTTGGTTGCCGTTTTGGCCGGCTGTGGAGCTGGACTTGTGACTGGTCTCCTCTATACTAAGGGAGAAATTCCTACTATTTTGGCAGGGATTTTGGTCATGACCTCTCTTAACTCAGTCATGCTTATGATTATGGGAAGGGCCAACCTGGGACTTCTTGATATCAAGACTATTCAAGATTTGCTTCCTTTCAGCAAGGACTACAATCTCTTGATTGTTGGTCTCATTGCTGTGAACATTGTTATCATTGCCTTGATTGCCTTTCTTAACACGCGCCTAGGTCAAGCTTATATTGCCACAGGTGATAATAGAGACATGGCCAAATCTTTTGGTATCAACACAGACAATATGGAAGTGATGGGGCTTGTTATCTCAAACGGTATTATTGCCCTCTCTGGAGCCTTGATTAGCCAACAGGACGGTTATGCCGACGTTTCTAAAGGGATTGGGGTTATCGTCATTGGTCTTGCCAGCATTATCATTGGTGAGGTCCTTTATGCGACTAACTTGACTCTGTTGGAACGTTTGATTGCCATCTGTATTGGTTCAATCCTCTATCAGTTCCTTTTGACAGCGGTTATTGCTCTTGGCTTTAACACAAACTACCTCAAACTCTTTAGTGCGATTGTCTTGGCTATTTGTTTGATTTCGCCTGTCCTACGTCGAAAATTCTTTAAGGGGGTGACCTTATCACGATGACAGCTATTGTAGAACTCAAAGATGCGACTGTTAAGGTCAATAACGGTTTTGACACCGAAAAAACCATCCTGAACCATGTTAATCTTACCATTAGAGAAGGTGACTTTATTACTATTCTTGGTGGAAATGGTGCCGGAAAATCAACCCTCTTCAACGTCATTGCAGGGACCCTCATGTTGACCAGTGGTCAGATTTTCATCATGGGTGAGGATGTTACGGCTCTCCCTGCTGAGAAGCGTGCTAAGTACCTCTCACGAGTCTTCCAAGATCCTAAAATGGGGACAGCTCCTCGTATGACCGTTGCAGAAAACCTCTTGATTGCCAAATACCGTGGCGAAAAACGAGGGCTTAAATCACGCCAAATTCATCTCTACACAGAGGAATTTCAAGGTCTGATTGAACGCATCAGTAATGGTTTAGAAAAGCACTTAGATACACCAGCAGGTCTCCTTTCAGGTGGTCAGCGTCAGGCTCTCAGTCTGTTGATGGCGACACTTAAACGTCCTGAGCTCTTGCTCTTAGATGAGCACACCGCAGCCCTGGATCCTAAGACCAGTGTAGCTCTTATGGAGTTGACTGATGAGTTTGTAACAGGTGACCATCTAACAGCCTTGATGATTACCCACCACATGGAAGATGCCCTAAAATATGGCAATCGTCTAATCGTTATGAAGGACGGTCAAATCATTAAAGACCTTACCAAGGAAGAAAAAGGCCAATTGGATATCACAGACTATTACGCTATGTTTGAGTAAGCCTAGTCTGACTCTAAATTGTAAAATAAGCCAAAAAGTTGTATACTTAAAGGGTATGCAACTTTTTGTTGTGGCCTGTAAATCGACAAGGAGACTGTTCGCACGAACGTTCAGCTTCTTGGACCGTCTGTAAAAATAGGCTCTAGAAGAGAGTCAAACTAAAAAGGAGAAAAACAAGCATGAGCGATATTAAAATTATTGCCCTAGGTGGAGTACGTGAAAATGCTAAGAACCTCTATATTGTTGAGATTAACGACTCTATCTTTATCTTGGATGCTGGTCTAAAGTATCCTGAAAATGAACAACTAGGTGTTGACTTTGTCATCCCTAACTTAGATTACTTGATTGAAAATAGAGATCGTATCCAAGGGATTTTCTTAACTCACGGACACGCCGATGCCATTGGTGCCCTACCTTATATCTTGCAAGAAGTCAAAGCACCAGTTTTTGGATCATCACTCACAATCGAGTTAGCTAAACTTTTTGTCAAGAATGCTGGCGTTAAGAAATTCAACAATTTCCATGTTATTGACGCAGAAACTGAAATTGAATTTGAGGATGCTGAGGTTTCATTCTTCAAAACAACTCACTCAATTCCAGAATCAATGGGGATTGTTCTTGGCACTGACCAAGGCAATATTGTCTATACAGGTGACTTCAAGTTTGACCAAGCTGCCCGTCCTTACTACAAAACTGATTTAGGTCGTTTGGCTGAAATTGGACGTGAAGGTGTTCTGGCCCTCTTGTCAGACTCAGCAAATGCGACAAGTACTGAACAAACAGCTTCTGAAGCAGAAGTTGGTCAAGAAATTGACCAAGTTATTGCTGATGCAGAAGGACGTGTTATTGTTGCTGCAGTTGCCTCAAACTTGGTACGTATCCAACAAGTCTTTGATTCAGCTGCTGATCACGGACGTCGTGTTGTTCTTACTGGTTTTGACGTAGAAAATATTGTCCGCACAGCCATTCGTCTCAAAAAATTGACTGTGGAGCATGAGAAACTTATTGTCAAACCAAAAGACATGAACAAGTTTGAAGACCACGAGTTGATTATCCTCGAAAATGGTCGTATGGGTGAACCAATTGATGGCCTTCAAAAGATGGCTGTTGGTCGTCACCGTTACGTTCAAATTAAGGATGGAGATTTGGTTTATATCGTAACAACTCCAAGCATTGCTAAGGAAGCCGTAGTGGCACGTGTCAACAACGCTATCTATAAAGCGGGTGGAACTGTTAAGATGATTACTCAGAGCCTTCGTGTTTCTGGACATGCCAATGCTCGCGAACTTCAATTGATGATTAACCTCCTTCGTCCACAGTATCTCTTCCCTATTCAAGGGGAGTACCGTGACCTTCAAGCACATGCAGAGTTAGCCTTGGAAGTTGGTATTCTTCCAGAAAATATTTATATCGTTAAACGCGGTGACATCATGCACTTGTCTGAAGATCAAGGTTTCCTTCATGAAGGAGCTGTTCCAGCTGGTGATGTTATGATTGACGGTAATGCCATTGGTGATGTAGGTAATATCGTCCTTCGTGACCGTAAGGTCTTGTCTGAAGATGGTATCTTTATCGTAGCTATCACTGTTAACAAGAAGGAACGTAAGATTGTCTCTAAAGCGCGTGTGAATACACGTGGGTTCGTTTATGTGAAGAAGAGCCGTGACATTCTCCGTGAGGCTGCTGACATTGTCAATGCTACCGTTGAAAATTACTTGGCAGGAGACAGCTTCGACTGGGGTGAACTGAAAGGAGCCGTCCGCGACGATGTGGCTAAGTTCCTCTTTGACCAAACCAAACGTCGCCCAGCTATCCTTCCAGTAGTTATGGAAGTCCGCTAATAACTGACTAAAACATAAGAGTGTGAGCGTGTCGCTTGCACCATAGACATTGAGGAAAGTCTCAACAAGACTTTGTTTTAAAATCAAAAGCTGGGGTGTCCCAGCTTTTCTAACATTAAGAAAGGAAAATACAAATGGCTTTTTTTCAAATTGAATACTCATCAGATGTTCTAGGACAATACCGCCAAGTGGATGTCATCTATCCAGATCGTGATCAGATTGCTGAAACGGAAAGTGATACGGACATCCCAGTTCTCTATCTCCTTCATGGCATGGGGGGCAATCATAATTCTTGGGCCTTCCGTACCAATATTCAGCGTCTCCTTCGTAAGACTAATCTCATTGTTATTATGCCTAACTCTGAAAATGGATGGTATACAAATACCAATTACGGGGTTAAGTATTACGATGCCATTGCTAAGGAGCTTCCTCAAGTCATGCAACGTTTCTTCCCTAGTATGACTAAGAAGCGTGAAAAGACCTTTATCGCTGGACTTTCTATGGGTGGCTATGGTTCTTTCAAACTAGCCTTAACGACAAATAACTTTGCTTGTGCGGGTTCCTTCTCTGGTGCCCTTGGATTATCAGTAGAGATGATTACAGATGAAACGAGTGAGTCTAAGGAATACTGGCAAGGTGTCTTTGGCGATTTGGAAGGAAAAGACATTGAGCAGCACAAATTGGTTAACCTAGCCAAACAACATGACAAGAAAACCAAATTCTTTGCCTGGTGTGGCCTTGAGGATTTCCTTTTTGATTCTCAAGATAAGGCAGTTGCTGATTTGAAGGCCCTTGGTTTAGACATTGACTACCGTACAGACCATGGAAGACATGAGTGGTATTATTGGGAAAAACAACTAGAAGCCTACTTAGAATGGTTACCTATTGATTACGTTAAAGAAGAACGCTTGTCTTAATAGGTCAATTTTGTAACATCTTATCAAAGAGATGATAAAAGCTTAAAGTGATATTTTTTGCTTGTCAGAACTATTAGAGCTTGATATACTAGGGGAAGTTTCGAAAAGGAGGCTCAATAATGAAAAAATTATTCAGAGTAATCTTCTATATTCCCAAACTTCTTTTACAATTTATTTGGAATCTTATTTGGGCTATATTTAAACTTGCCCTAGTTCTAGCCCTTATTGGTTATGGACTCGTCTACTATGCCAATAATTCTTCAAGTACCTTAGCCACAAACATTAACCAAGCCTTTCATCAAGTAGAGCTAGGTTTTAGTGGTACCAGTACTAGTGACGTTGAGAAAGTTGTCTCTAACCTATCAACGACAGATACCATTCCAGAGTCTAATGGAGCTAGATGGGCGCAAAATACAGCTAGCATCTATATACAATCTACAGATGAAACCTTGGTAGCAGCTTATAAGGAAGCTATTACTAACTGGAATAACACGGGTGCTTTCATCTTTACTTTAACTGATGATGCCTCAACGGCTGACATTGTTGCGACTGACTATTCCGATGCGAATTCACAGGCAGCAGGTTTAGCAGACACTCAAACCAATGTTTTGACCAACCGCATTACTCATGTGGATGTGAAGTTGAACCGTTATTTCCTCTTGAATAGTGATTTTGGTTATACTCACAAGCGTATTGTGAATACGGCTGAACACGAATTGGGACATGCCATTGGCTTAGACCATGATGACTCTAAGACATCCGTTATGCAATCAGCAGGATCTTATTACGGGATTCAACAGGTGGATATTGATACGGTCCATGCTCTCTATGCAAATTAAGGAGGGGTGTCATGCGCTATTTGAAACGCCTTGCTAGACGTTACCCCATGCAAACCTTCCTTTTTCTTTTCAATGCTGGGGTCTTTACTTGGTTGCAAACAACAGGAACCATGATTGCCAATCGTTTGGGGCTATCGGGTGATGGTATTTGGATTTATATTCCCAATTGGGTAAAAACGCTTACCAGTGATTCTATACAGAGTATTCAAATCCTATACGGAGCCTCTGGTTGGAGTTGGCTAATCACCTCTATGCTTCTCACTTGGCTCTTGACTTTTCTTAGAGGTCTCATGAGAGCAGTGATTCTCATTCTGATAGTTGGTCTTGGCTTATGGCTAGTCTATCGACACTTTGAACTCTTACAAAATCTAAAACTGTCCTGATGGGCAGTTTTTTTGAGTTGTTAGGTCATTTATTTTCTGAAGAAATATGATATAATATAGCTAATTTATTATTTTGGAGGACATTATGGCTTTAGCAAAAATCGTTTATGCCAGTATGACCGGTAACACGGAAGAAATCGCAGATATCGTTGCCAAAAAATTGGAAGAATTAGGTCACACTGTAGATGTAGACGAGTGTACAACGGTTGATGCTGCTGATTTTGAAGATGCGGACATCTGTATCGTAGCGACTTACACTTATGGTGATGGTGAGTTGCCAGATGAAATCGTTGACTTTTACGAAGATTTGGCTGACCTCGACTTGTCAGGTAAAATCTTTGGTGTTGTAGGTTCAGGAGATACCTTCTACGATTATTTCTGTCATTCAGTGGATGAGTTTGAAAATCAATTCACATTCACAGGGGCGACTAAGGGTGCTGATAGCGTCAAGGTTGACCTTTCTGCTGAAGATGAAGATATCGAAAATCTTGAAGCTTTCGCTGAAAAAGTTTCAGAAGCATTAGCATAAGAAAAAAGCAGAGTAAAGTCTGCTTTTATTGTAGTCAAAAATGGAGTTTTTATGAATGAAATAGAAAGAGATTTTAGGACGCAATCTCAACATCTCCTTTGGTCCGTTTGGCGAGGGCTTTTAGTGGGGGTGACAGCAGGAGCAGTGGTCAGTCTTTTTCGTTGGTTAATTGCCAAAGGGGCCGCATTTTCTGTAGCTATTTACGAAGACGCCCTTCAAAATCCACTTATGATTCTGGGAATTGTACTTGTTAATCTCTTGATTGCCCTTTTTATTGGTTACCTTATTAAGCAGGAAAAAGACATCAAGGGCTCAGGGATTCCCCATGTTGAAGGGGAACTGATGGGGCTTCTACATCCGTCCTGGTGGTCAGTTTTATGGCGTAAATTCCTAGGTGGAGTCCTTGGGATTTCAATGGGACTGATGTTGGGACGTGAGGGACCTAGTATTCAACTAGGTGCCATGACTGCTAAGGGATTAGCCAAGGGACTTAAGCTCTCTGCACGTGAGAAGCGTGTCTTGATTGCTGCAGGAGCAGCAGCAGGGTTATCGGCTGCCTTCAATGCCCCAATTGCTGGTCTTTTGTTTGTCGTCGAAGAAGTCTATCATCATTTCTCTCGTCATGTTTGGGTGACAGCTTTAACGGCATCTTTAGTAGCCAATGCTGTTTCCCTACGCATCTTTGGCCAGGTACCAGTCCTTGCTATGACAGAAAAATTACCCGTATTTCCTTTGAAAGATTATTGGATTCTTATTGTTTTGGGGATTTTTCTAGGTGTGCTTGGATACGGTTATGAGTGGGTTGTCTTACGTATTGGTAAGGTCTACCAAGGGTTAGGGAAAATCTTCCACTTGCCATCTCATTTTCATGGCCTCTTGGCAGTTCTGTTTATCATTCCTATTGGTCTTTATTTTCCACATCTTTTAGGTGGTGGGAATGAATTGATTCTTGCCCTAAATGGTTTACATCCTGCTCTAACTGTGGCTATCCTCTATTTGGCTATTCGCTTTATTTGGAGTATGTTGTCCTTTGGTTCAGGTTTTCCTGGTGGGATTTTCTTGCCGATTTTGACTCTAGGTGCTCTTTCTGGTAGCGTTTTTGCGGCAGCTTTTGAAAATCTAGGATTCTTACAAGTCAGTCAGTTCCCTATTTTTATCATTCTTGGTATGGCTGGTTATTTCGGTGCGGTATCTAAGGCACCGCTCACTGCTATGATTTTAGTGACTGAGATGGTGGGTGACCTTCACCAATTGATGACAATTGGTGTCGTGACCCTGATTGCCTATCTAGTCATGGATTTCATGGGAGGAGAACCTGTCTATGAAGCCATGCTTCACAATCTATTAGCTCACAAACCAGAGCAAGTTGATAATATACCGACGATGATTGACTTACCGGTTACAGATAGTCTAGCTGGTCGATTGGTTAAGGATTTAACCTTACCTGATGGGGTTTTGATTTCCACTCAGATTTTTCAAGATCAGTCTGAGGTTGTTCATGGAGACACACGTCTAAAAGCAGGAGCAACCCTGTATCTAGTTGTTAATGAAAGTAATATCAGTCAGGTAAGAAAACTCTTTTTATAAGCAATTCAATGGCTTGAGGCTCTTTTGTCCTTAGGTCATTTTTGTTATAATGGAGAGAAAAAAGGAGGTCAGTATGGACTTAAATGAGATTCGCCAACAGATTGACACCGTTGATAATGAGATCGTGGCTTTGTTGGAAGAACGTATGAAATTGGTAACTCGAGTAAGTGCTTATAAACAACGCACTGGAAAGGCGATTTATGATCCCGAACGAGAGCAAGCCCTGCTTGACAAAGTAGGCGCTAGTGTCCTTAATCCCGAATATAGAGAAGCTATCGTCGCTAGTTTTGCGGATATTATGAAGCATTCACGTACTTATCAAATAGGCAAGCTTGAAGGAAGGTAGGCTATTAAGATGAAAATTAGACAATTAAGTGAGAGTCAAGGTCTCTCATACTCCAATTTAGTGATTTTGAGTCTCTATGCTGTCTTTCTAGGGGCGCTGGTTGGGCTGATTGATGCTATTTTTGGTCGTGTTCTCATAGGACTTTCAGAATATCGGGACCACCATCTCTTTTATCTAGTCCCAGCGCTTCCTATAGCTGGGCTTTTGATTGTTTACCTTTACCAAAGGTTTGCAGGCAAGGCAGCACAAGGGATGGGCTTGATTTTCAAGGTTGGACATAATGAGGAGGATCAAGTCCCCCTAAGGTTAATTCCACTGGTGACTGTAACCACATGGCTGACCCACCTTTTCGGGGGTTCTGCAGGTCGTGAGGGAGTTGCTGTACAACTGGGGGCCACAGTTTCTCATGCTTTTAGTCGCTATTTTAAGCTCCCGAATGCTTCACGTATTTTCTTGACCATGGGGATGGCCGCTGGTTTTGGAGGGCTCTTCCAAACACCAATCGCCGCGACCTTCTTTGCGCTTGAGGTATTGACTCTAGGACAGTTAAGTCTGCCAATCTTGGTACCGACTCTTATTGCATCTTTTGTGGCTAGTACGACAAGCCATCTCTTAGGTCTTGAAAAATTTAGCCACTTTGTCTCCGAAAGTTTGAGTATTGACCTTGGGACGTTTATTAAATTAGCTCTTTTAGGTCTGGCCTTTGGTCTAGCAGGAAATCTCTTTGCTTATCTCTTGTCACTAGCTAAAAAGAAAGTAGCAAGTCTGCTCCCAAATCCTTATTATCGTGTTCTCTTAGGAAGTGTCGTCTTAACCTGTCTTCTTTTGATTTTGTGGAAGGGACGTTATACAGGTCTTGGAACGAATTTGATTGCTTTAAGTGTTGGTGGTGGGACCATTTATCCATTGGATTGGCTCTTGAAATTGCTCTTGACCGTCTTTACCCTATCTCTTGGTTTCCAAGGAGGAGAAGTAACCCCTTTGTTTGCTATCGGAGCCAGTCTTGGTGCTGTTCTAGCACCAGTTCTGGGACTTCCAATTCCACTTGTAGCAGGTCTAGGCTATCTGTCTGTCTTTGGTAGCAGTACCAATACCCTTTTAGCACCTATTTTCATTGGAGTTGAAGTCTTTGGTCCCGCTAATGCAGTCCCTTATGCGATTGTCATGGTTTTTGCTTATCTCATTAATCATAAGACGAGCATTTATGGACAACAAAAAATGCTAGAAATGCAATAAGATACTAGACATCCTGATAATTTTTTGATAAGATACTAGGAGTGTGTAATGGACACACAAAAATAACGGCTAATCCGCTGAGACACAGAGGTTGCTCTTAAGATTAGTAAGATAGGAGTATATAAAAATGAATCCATTGATCCAAAGTTTGACAGAAGGTCAACTTCGTACTGACATCCCATCATTCCGTCCTGGTGACACTGTTCGCGTTCACGCGAAAGTTGTCGAAGGAACTCGCGAACGTATCCAGATCTTTGAAGGTGTAGTTATTTCACGCAAAGGTCAAGGGATCTCAGAAATGTACACAGTTCGTAAAATTTCAAGCGGTATCGGTGTAGAACGTACTTTCCCAATCCACACTCCACGTGTTGAAAAGATTGAAGTTGTACGCTACGGTAAAGTCCGCCGTGCTAAACTTTACTACTTGCGTGCTTTGCAAGGTAAAGCTGCACGTATCAAAGAAATCCGTAAATAATTTACAGATTTCACATAAAAAATCTGTCCTCGTGGCAGATTTTTTCATAAGTCCTCTTAGTTAAATGGATATAACAACTCCCTCCTAAGGAGTCGTTGCTGGTTCGATTCCGGCAGGGGACATTTTTAAGCCTTTAACCATGCGGTTTTAAGCTATTTTGCCCCAAATTTAAACCAAATGTATTTGACGCCTATTGAATTATAGGTGTTTTTTTGATATGCAAAAACCCTAGTCAGGATTAGTCCTAACTAGGGTTTCGGATAGAATACTAGTGATGTTAAGTATTCTGTTAACTCATTAATTGGAATTGGCAGTTGTATCTGTGCTTGATGAAGCTTGTGGGTACTCGTAAGGATTGTTATCAACGTCGTTAACCCACTCATTGCTCTGATCAGTTGAGCTTGCGTGATTGCTTCCTCCACCAGCACCTGCGGCGAAGGCTGCATCGTGACCTCCACCGCCTCCTCCGTTAGTGGCATAGGAGCCATCTTCTGGTCCGCCCCAACCTCGTCCGCCTTCAACAGGCTTGGACTTTTCTTGATTTCCATCTTGATGAGGTGTTTGGTTGTTTGTTTTCTGATTTGGTCCTTGAACTGAAGAAGATGCTTGGTTCTTATTTTCGTCTTTAGCATCCGTCTTATGCTCTTCCGTCGAAGTAGCAGTTGATGATTTAGTGTTCTCTTTTTTATGAGAAGAGCTACTTTTTGATGAAAGGCTGTGAGAGATGTGATGCGTTTTTGCTGCTGGCTTTACAGGTTCTTTTAAATGTTTTGATAAAAAAACGAAGAGAAAGAAGAAAGCTAGCAAAGAGAAGGTGATAATATTATATTTTTTTCTTTTCAAATTTGGCTCCGTTCCTAGTCATAGATGAAGAGTTAAAAATAACAGCAAAAAACCAGGTTTCCCTGGTTCTCATTATTAGCGGCTTACACGACGACGAGCTGCTTTTTTACGGTTTTCTTCGATGAAAGCCAATTTCTTTTCTTCTGGTTCGATAATGGTTTTCTTAACTGCGAAGACAGCACCTGCTACAGTAGCAGCAGTTCCGATAACGCCAGTAGCGACACCTTTAGCGAATGAATGTTTTTTAGCCATGAGACTATCCTCCGTATATGTTATAATATGCTTATATTATCTAAAAAAATATCTAGAATAGCAAGTGAAAACATTATGAAAACCAAACTTATTGTAGTAGCTGGTCCTACTGCTGTAGGAAAAACAGCGCTTGGAATTGAATTGGCCAAGCGTTTTAATGGCGAAATTATTTCAGGAGATAGCCAGCAGGTTTACCGACAATTGAATATAGGCACCGCCAAGGCCACTCCTGAAGAGCAGGCAGCAGCATTGCATCATCTGATTGATGTTCGCGATGTTGATGAGACCTATTCAGCTTATGATTTTGTGACAGAGGCAGAGGCTGCCATTACAGATATCGTTAGTCGTGGTAAGCTGCCTATTGTAGTAGGAGGAACAGGTCTCTATTTACAAAGTCTCCTAGAAGGGTATCACCTAGGGGGACAGGTCGATCAGGAGCAGGTTTTAGCCTATCGCTCGGAATTAGAGCAATTATCTGATCAGGAACTTTTTGAAAAAATTGATCGCTTAGGTATTGAGATTAAAGAGATTAACCGTCGTCGTGCTATTAGAGCACTTGAGCTTCATCGTTTTTCGGAGAATCTTGAAAATACTGAGACGACTTATGATCCCTTTATTATCGGATTAGATGATGAACGTTCCTTGATCTATGACCGCATCAATACACGAGTAGACAAGATGGTTGAACATGGTCTCTTGGAAGAAGCCAAGTGGCTGTACGATAATTATCCTGATGCCCAGTCAGCTCGTGGTATAGGATACAAGGAGTTGTTTCCTTATTTTGCTGGGAACCAGAGCTTGGACGAAGCCTTGGAAAAACTCAAGCAAAATACGCGTCGATTTGCTAAACGTCAATTAACTTGGTTCAGAAATCGAATGACTGTTAAGTTTTATCAGATTTCTAGTCCAGAATATCCTGAAAATGTCGTTCAAGATCTTGAATTATTTTTAAATGAAAGGGAAGGAGAAAAGGTAGGTCAATCTTAGTTTTAAGAACCAATCTTTGCTATAATGGTAGTTATGACTAACGAAGAAAAAAAATCAGCCTATGAATTAATGCTAGCACAAGCTAAGGTGCTTTTTGCCAATGAAGGCAATGCTTTGGCCAACTTTTCTAATGCCTCAGCTCTCTTGAATACAACCCTGCCGAATTCTGTGTTCACAGGCTTCTACCTGATGGATAATGTTAAAAATGAGTTAATCCTTGGCCCTTTCCAAGGTAATGTTTCTTGTGTTCGGATTGCCCTAGGTAAGGGTGTTTGTGGCCAGTCTGCAGCAGAAAATAGAACCTTAATTGTCGAAGATGTCACCAAACACGCCAATTATATCGCTTGTGATTCTGCTGCTCGAAGTGAAATTGTTGTACCAATGGTAAAAGATGGCAAATTAGTTGGTGTTCTCGATTTGGATTCTCATCAAGTAGGAGACTATAACGACGTAGACCAAGATTATCTTGAAGCATTTGTCAAAATTCTACTCGAGAAAACCGAGCTTACATTTGGAATGTTTGAGGTAAACTAATGTATCAAGCCTTATATCGTAAATACCGTAGTCAGACCTTTGGTGAAATGGTTGGTCAAAAAGTGATTTCAACCACGCTCAGACAGGCGGTAGAGTCAGGGAAAATCAGCCACGCCTATCTCTTTTCAGGGCCACGTGGTACCGGTAAAACCAGTGCGGCAAAAATCTTTGCCAAGGCTATGAACTGTCCTAATCAAGTTGATGGTGAACCTTGTAATCACTGCGATATTTGTCGCGATATTACAAACGGTAGTCTCGAAGATGTGATTGAAATTGATGCCGCTTCAAACAACGGTGTTGATGAGATTCGTGAGATTCGTGATAAGTCAACCTATGCCCCAAGTCGTGCGACTTACAAGGTCTATATTATCGATGAGGTTCACATGCTTTCGACAGGTGCCTTCAATGCTCTTTTGAAGACTTTGGAAGAACCAACTGAAAATGTGGTCTTTATCCTAGCGACCACTGAATTACATAAGATTCCTGCAACCATCCTTTCTCGCGTTCAACGTTTTGAGTTTAAATCGATTAAGCAGGGAGCTATTAAAGAGCATTTGGCTTCAATTCTGGAAAAAGAAGGATTGACCTTTGATGATGAGGCTTTGACCATTATTGCTCGTCGTGCGGAAGGTGGTATGCGTGATGCTTTGTCAATCTTAGACCAAGCACTGAGTCTTTCTCCTGATAATCATGTCAGTCAAGCTGTAGCTGAAGAAATCACTGGTTCTATTGGTTTGACAGCCTTAGACAGTTTTGTCGCTAACGTTCGCAATCAAGAGACTACGCAAGCTTTATCAAATCTTGAAACTCTTTTTGATAATGGTAAGTCTATGAGCCGTTTTGCGACGGATCTCTTGGAGTATTTCCGTGATCTTTTGATTGTCAAAGCGGGCGGAGAGAACAGTCACCATAGTCCCCTTTTTGAGGAGAATCTTTCTCTGGAGCAAGACCGACTTTTCCAACTGATTGACTTGGTTACAAGTGCCTTGCCAGAAATTAAAACTGGAACACATCCTAAAATCTATGCGGAAATGCTGACTATAAAATTGTCAGAGACTCATACTCAGGTTTCACAAGAAATTCCTGGGAATTTGCAAGAAGAGTTAGATAGTCTTCGTCGCGAGGTAGAAGGTCTACGTAAAGCTCTTAAAGAGGGCAAAGTCCAAGGAGAAGTAGCACCAAGTCGAAAAGCCAAACCTGCTTATCAGTACAAGGTGGATCGTGAAAAGATTCTCACTATTATGCGTGAAACCATGGAAAATCCGCAGAAATCACGCCAGTGTCTGGATGCCCTAAAGGCAACTTGGCCTGAAATCTTGGATTCTATCAGCCCACAAAATAGGGCACTTTTGAATGGATCTGAACCTGTACTGGCCAATCAGGAAAATGCTATCCTGGCATTTAATGCTGCCTTTAATGCTGAGCAGGTCATGAAACGCAGTGATCTCAATGATATGTTTGGTAATATCATGAGTTCAGCTGCCGGTTTCTCACCTAATATTATGGCTGTTCCAAAAGCAGAATTTGAAAAACTCCGTACAGAATTTGCACGCAGTCTCAAATCCAAAGAAGAATTGGAAAAAGAAGATCGTGAAGAGTATATCCCTCAAGAACTCGAGTTTCTCTCTGATGTAGTAGAAATAGAGGACTAAAAAGGTCCAGTGGACCTTTTTAGGTCCGAGCCAAGAAACACAAAAGCGAGGAGGTCCAGTGGACCTTTTTAGGTCCGAGCCAAGAAATGCAAAAGCGAGGATGTCCAGTGTAATTTGATAGATTTCTGAAGCTGTTCCATCCGTGTAAAAATGAAAAGAGCCTAGACTGCTTGTCCTAGGCTCTATCTATTGATATAATAATCTTATGATTCAACAAATTTTGTTTATTACGCTTGAAACTATTTTTGAAACGGTTTGTTTTAATTACAGTTTACAGCACGGCTATTACTTTTTTACAGCCTTTTTTGGTTATTTATTGTTTCGTCGTCTTTGGACAACCTATGTTGTTTCACGCATTGCGCGTGCAGCCGACAAGTCTACCAAGAAGTAAGGCTCACTTCGCCAGCACTCAGCCATTTTTCCTGACCATCATCAGTAAGAACGAGAAGTTGGCCCTTGTCGCCAATTTCTTTAGCAACACCAGTATAAGTCTTTCCAGCTTGTTCAAAGGTCACTTGTTTGTCTAGAACGAGGGACTTTTCTTTATAGACTTTTACCAAATCACTAGTTGGAATGGTTAAAAAGAGCTTCCAAATTTCTGAAATAAGCTGGTTTCGAGTGATACTTGGTTTTTCAGAAGTAAAAAGGCTAGTAGCTTTATTGGCTAACTCTTCAGGAAAATCACTGATTGAGAAGTTAAGCCCAATCCCGATAATGACATCTGTGATGCGACCAGATTCGATAGAACTAATGGCTTCGGTAAGGATACCAGCCATTTTTTTGTTGTTGAGGTAAATGTCATTAACCCATTTGATTTCTGTATTGATACCGGTTAGACGCTGGATAGCTTTGACAATAGCTGCTGCCGCCATCATGGTATAAGGTGGTAAGTCAGCAAAATGACAGTTTGGTTTTAAGTGGATACTCATGTAGATACCACCTTGTGGAATGGCAAAGAAGTGACGATCAAATCTTCCTTTGGCCGCTTTTTGACTTGATGCCAGATAAAGTGCGGGCGTCGGATTATTCTTTTCCATGCCATGTTTAGCATCAAGTTGGGTAGAGTTAGAATCTGGATTAAAGTAGACTGGAATGTTGAGTTGTTTAGAAATGTCTTGAGGAAGAAGAATATCTCCCTTTTCTAAATAGTAGCCTTTCTTCCGTACACTTGTAATGTCAATTCCTTGTTCTTGTAGTGTTTGGATTGCCTTCCAAATAGCTGTCCGTGAGACACCAAGGCTTTTAGCCAAACTTTCTCCCGTCACAAAGTCAGGACTCTTCGATAAGATGTCATAAACGTGTTCATAAGTTTTCATATCCTAAGTATAATACAAAAGATGGTAAAATGCTCACTATAAATTATTGATAAGGCTTGATAATAAATAACTATATGACTAGACTGAAAAAACATGATATAATGGAAGGTAGTTATTAAGTCCCGATAAGGCAACAGTCATCCTAGGGTTGGCTGTTGGTTCTTTGTAACTTTTTAACGGCGTCTAGCTCTATTAGGAGTATAGCGTTTTACCTATTAGGAGACGGTCAAATCTGTTTTATCTAATACTATTTTTCATATTAAAAGGGGGACATTTTATATGTCAGAACGTAAACTTTTCACGTCTGAATCTGTATCTGAGGGGCATCCAGATAAAATTGCAGACCAAATTTCAGATGCCATTCTTGATGCGATTTTAGCAGAGGATCCAGATGCACACGTTGCAGCAGAAACAGCTGTCTACACAGGTTCTGTCCACGTTTTCGGTGAAGTTTCTACAACAGCTTATGTGGACATTAACCGTGTGGTTCGTGATACTATCGCTGAAATTGGTTATAACAATGCAGAATACGGCTTTGCGGCAGAATCTGTTGGGGTTCACCCATCATTGATCGAACAATCTCCAGATATTGCTCAAGGTGTCAATGAATCACTTGAAGTTCGTGGAACTGGTGACCAAGACCCACTTGATCTTATCGGAGCTGGTGACCAAGGTTTGATGTTTGGTTTTGCTATTGATGAAACTCCAGAGTTTATGCCACTTCCAGTTAGCCTTTCACATAAATTGGTTAAAAAATTGGCAGATTTGCGTAAATCTGGTGAGATTTCATACCTTCGTCCGGATGCTAAATCTCAGGTTACTGTTGAGTATGATGAGAATGACCAACCAGTACGTGTTGATACAGTCGTTATCTCAACGCAACACGATCCTGAAGCAACTAACGATCAAATTCGTCAAGACGTCATTGAAAAAGTCATTAAAGCAGTTATTCCAGCCGAATACTTGGATGACGAGACAAAATTCTTTATCAACCCAACAGGTCGTTTTGTTATTGGAGGTCCTCAAGGGGACTCTGGTTTGACTGGTCGTAAGATTATTGTTGATACTTATGGTGGTTACTCAAGACACGGTGGTGGTGCCTTCTCAGGTAAGGATGCCACTAAGGTTGACCGTTCAGCTTCATATGCCGCTCGCTATATTGCTAAAAACATCGTAGCTGCTGGTCTTGCTAAGAAAGCAGAAGTACAATTGGCTTATGCTATTGGTGTTGCTAATCCTGTGTCTGTCCGTGTTGATACCTTCGGAACGGCGACAGTTGCTGAAAGCAAACTTGAAGCTGCTGTCCGTGATCTCTTTGACTTGCGTCCTGCAGGTATCATTCAAATGCTGGATCTTAAACGTCCTATCTACCGTCAAACAGCAGCCTATGGTCACATGGGACGTACTGACATCGATCTTCCATGGGAAAAATTGGATAAGGTAGATGCCCTCAAAGCAGCTGTAGAAGATTAAAAATATTTAATATAACTTTCAATTTAATAATATCAAAACAACAGAATTTAATTTTTTTGAATTCTGTTTTTTATTTTGAAAATGAATAATATGAATTTTCTGACTTCAGACACATGTAAACCCAAAGGATTGAGTAATTAAAGGCTAAAAATGACTAGCTAAAAATAAATTCTTTAGGTGAAAAACTTTGAAAGGAGTTGAAAAATAAGAAAAAATTGCTATAATAAGAGTGACGATGTAAATATGAAACTAGAGTCATTTTAGATTGATAGAGTAAGAAGAAATACCTTTAAATAAGGTCTAACAGGTGTTAGATAATCTAAAGTGATCTGGTTAGTTTGTGATTTCTTGGGGAAGCTAATCAACATAACAAGATATTTAATTAGTCAATTTAATCTATTCTTTAATAATATTAATTTTACTTAATGTTTATTTAGGATAATCTTGTTCTTTCTTATATTTTTTGAAATCTTTAAGAATCTTCAAAAGAGATTCTGATGAGAGTTAGGTTATCACTCATTGGGGAGGAAGACATAGCTTTCAAAGAGCTTTCTTAAGAAAGGCATTACATTGTGGTCTTGAGAGTATTGGGAAATACTTGAGACTAATGATTAGAATGGGTAGAGAGTGTAGTTAAGGGGATACTCTTAAAAGTGGGGAGAAGTTTATGAATATTTTGATACTTGGTAATACTGCTGGATTAACAAACGATTCCATTTTGAAAACGTTTCCTAATCAAGCAGTTTTTATTTTTGGTCATACAGGTGTAAAGAACTCTCGTAAGAATAAAATCACCGTTTATACCAAGCATTATGAGAACAACCAATTAGAAGACGTTTTTGATTTTCATGATTATGATCAAATCATCTATCTTTCGGAATATCTCAATTACGGACATGAAAGTTCAGGGGAGATTGAAAATCTCATTAGATTGTTAGAGTGTCTTAAAGATAGAAAAAACAAACGATTACTTTATATCACAGGTCCTATCCTTGAGGATGGGAAAAGAAGTTTACAGACGACAACAAAGGATACCTTATTATCCTGGAGTCGAGAATTTGGGGTCAACCTTAAAGTTCTACATAGTCCCTTTCTTTATTCAGTTATTAATAAAGAAGATTATCTTTATAAACTGTTTGTGCGTTTAGATGACCATGAACAGGTAGAGTTAAAGGAGTCATCACAAAGTCAGGCGACTTTTATCAGTCTATCTGACTTGGGAGATTTGCTTCACAAATTATGTGAGAGATGGAATGACACCTACGAAAGCATTATTATTCCGGATCCTTTCCAACTGACTTTTGGGGAGCTCTTGCAAGCTTTGGATAAATATTTCCCTAATAAGCAGGTTCATTTCCTAGAGGAAAGAAGAATTAGGAAATATGATAATGATCCTGAAAAGCATCATGATTTGCGTGATAGGTTTGCTTGGTTTATGCGTTATGCTTTGGTGCGTGACTTGCCAGATATTTACGAAGACTATCAAAAACAGCGAAAAGGGTCTCTACGTGTTTCTAAGTTCCGCAATATCATAGATAATATCGTTAAGCAAAAGAGAAATAAGAAACTTGCTGCTGTTGTCGTGACCTTCTTAGTCTTTGAAGCTTTTCGATATATGACTCAAGGTCAGTTACAGTTCCAATTGATCGACCTACGTTTGCTCTTTGTTGTCTTGATTAGTACAGTTTTGGGCATGGGGTATGGCTTGTTCTCGGCAGTTCTTGCAATTATTGGTTTGACCATCAGTCAAATTATGTCTGGAACTAGCTGGCAACTGCTTCTATATAATACTGACCGTTGGGTTGCCTTTATTGCCTATATCTTTATCGCTGTGGTTTGTGGTTTTGTGGAAATGAAGAAGAAAGATGACAAGCTACAACTAGATAAACAGTTGGAAACAGTTAAGGAAGACTATCTTATCCTTAATCAATCCTACGATACATTACTCCATGAAAACAAAGACCTGAAAAATGCCTTGTTGGCAAGTCAAGATGGTCTTGGAAAAGCATATTCTTACTTTGTGACTTTAGATCATACTAGTGTTGAGAAGGTTCTTAGACAGACGCTTGATTTGGTTTCAGAAATTTTGAATGCTCCTGTTTCACTTTATGGAGGTGGTCCTTTCCAATACGAGCTTCTTTTGGGAGATAACGATAAGAAGCAAGTATCTTTGACAGATTTTAAAGAAATTGGAGGTGCCTTTGGTCATGGACGTGTCTGGGCTAATAAATCATTGCTTGAGAATCGTCCAGCGTATGCCATGGAAGTTAAGACCAAGGCAGAGGGTACTTTTATCATTTGGGTAGAGGCTGTTCCTTTTGAAGCCATGTCTACTAAAGTGTTAAATGAGCTTGAGGTTCTTTCAAAAATGAGTCGTTCTTTCATTGAAAAGGCAGAACTTCTTGAACAAACTAGTCTTCAAGGGAGGGTTGCACAATGATTCCAGTCCTTATTACTAGTATCTTAACGGTTTGTTACTTCTTATCTATAGCACTTGTCTATAAGGCTATTGTCAGTGGCAAATCAGACTTAACAATTTTTTACTTGATTTTCCCGATTGCTTTACCTTTCTTTGGGGCAGGTCTGATTCATATGATTTCTAAACCAAATCCTGGTAGACATCGCCGTGGTCAAGAAGCAGTTGGTGGTAAAGTTAAAGATTTGACCATTGATTTTGGAAATATCGATGATTTTCAACGTCCGAAGGAATTGGCTGAAGAAGACATCGTACCTCTTGAAGAATCTCTCTATTTGAATAAGGCTAAGGAAGCTCGTCAACAATTGATGGGATTGGCTAATGATGATCCGTCTCATTTTATGGATTTGCTCTACTTGGCTCGTTTAAATGAGGATAGTGAAATCGTCCACTATGCGACAACCTTTATTTCTGAAATTTCAAGTCAATACGATGAGAAGTTGAGTGCCTTTGAGAAACGTTTTGAAAAGGGTGAAGAAGACCTTGACCTCTTAACCGAGTATTGTGACTTTATGGAAGACTACCTATCTAAGGAACTTCTAAGCAAACAAATGGAAGGTTTGCTTCGTAAGGAGTACGAGGAGCGTCTCTTGCAGAAACTTAGTCATGGAACGACTGCTACGGACTTAGTGAGAGTTATCCATAATGAACTAGCTCTTGGTTTTTATGACTTGGCCCAAAAGCATTTGACACAGCTTTCAATTAAATCACATGCGGATGATGTGTATTATTTGTATTTGGAATATTACTATCAAACCGGCCAGTTTGCTGAATTTAAGAACATGATTCGTGAGATGCAAGGCAAACAGGTTGTTCTTTCTAATGATAAGCAAGATCTATTGAACTTCTGGCAAGGAAAAGAGGTGATGGCATGAAATTAGGTAAAAAAAATATTATTCGCAAAGAAACCTTGCTAGGTGTTGGTCTTATTTTGTGTCTGGCCATTGGACTCTTTGTTCAAAAGAAAGGGGAATGGTACCCGACTCAAGGTAAGGAAGCCTATCTAACAGGAAAAGTACCATCTACGGCTTCAGTCGTCAAAAATTTAGATAAAGACACGCTAGTTCTTTATGATAGTGAAAATGAAACGAGTCAGAGGGCTTGGAAACAGTTCGAGCAAATTCTAAAAGATATGCGTATGGGAGCTAAGTTAGTCGATGTGGCTAAACACGAGTCCTATTCGCTTTCCGACTATAAAAAAGTGGTTCTACTTGTAACTGACCTTTCTCGAATGGAGGACCAGGTTCAGCCACTCATGGATTGGACTGAAAAAGGCGGTCAAACCCTTTTTGCAGTAACCATGGGGAAAGAAAGTAATCTTGATGCCATTGATCACAATCTCGGCGTGAGTTATTCCAACTTTGAGATGGATGAGGTCAAGGAAATCTACGTGGATCCTGATTTCATGATTGGTGGGGGACGCAATTATAAAATTGAAGAACCTTTTGAGTCAGCCAGAAAAGTCTCTCTTGAAAGTGATGTTAAGGTGCATGCTAAAACAACAGATGATTCTCATACACCGTTGATTTGGGAAAAATCATACGGCAAAGGGAAGTTTGTCGTTGATAACCTTGGAATCTATGAGCGTAATGTCCGTGGTATTTATGCCGCTTCTTATAGCCTTTTGACTGAAGCGACAGTTTATCCGGTAATCAATGGCTCTACCTATTATATAGATGATTTCCCATCACCTGTTCCAGCTGGAGATGGTCGTTTCGTTAAACGTGATTACGACATGTCTGTGTCTGAATTTTATACCAATGTTTGGTGGCCAGACCTTCTTAAATTGCACGAAAAGTATGGTATCGTTCATACAGGTGTGGTCATTGAAAACTATGAGGCCCAGACAGATGGTAAAATTGTTCAACAAAATGATTTAGATCGTTTCAAATATTTTGGAAATTCGCTTTTGGCTAATGGTGGTGAGCTTGGTTATCATGGTTATAATCACCAACCTTTGAGTCCTTCATCTGTTAATTATGGTGAAAAGTATGCCAGCTACAAGACTTGGAAGGATAAGGCTGCTATGAAGGCTGGTCTGTCTGAGTTGATTCGTTTTGTCAACCAACTCTTTCCTAAAGCGCAAAAATCAGTCTACGTTCCACCATCAAATATTCTTTCGAAAGAAGGACGAGAGGTAATCGTTAATGATTTCCCAGAAATCAAGGCTATCTCAAGTAACTATTTCCCAGGGGATTTCACTTATTCGCAAGAGTTTGAAGTGTCGCCTGATGGAATGATTGAAGAGCCACGTACTGTTTCTGGTGCGGTTTGGGATGATTTCTCACAGATGACGGTCTTTTCTGAAATGAATATGCACTATGTTAATAACCACTTCCTTCACCCTGATGATGTTCTTGATGTCGATCGTGGTGCAGAATTGGGTTGGGCAAAGATGTATAAGGCTTTGGACAAGGAAGTTAGTTGGGTCCACAATATGTCACCTTCGCTTAGAAATCTAACCGGTTCAGAATTAGCAGGTGCTGTTCAGCGTTACGGTATTTTGAAAGTTTCTCAAAAATATACCAAAGACGCCCTAAAAATTGATCTTGAGAATTTTCATGATCATGCTTACCTTATGGTTCGTTTAAATCAAAACGAGGTTAAGAAGGTAAAAAATGGTAAGGTTACGCATTTAACGGGTGACCTTTACCTATTGGAGGCTACGAATAAGTCAGTCACCATTACATTAAAATAAGGCAAAATAGGGGAAAATGCCGATGAAGATATGTTTAATTCTTGAAGGGTCCTATCCGTATGTTCACGGTGGTGTCTCTACTTGGATGCATCAATATATTACAGAAATGAAAGAGCATGAATTTGTTCTTTGGGTTGTGGGAGCAACGCATGAACAAAAGGGGGAGTTTGTTTATGAACTTCCTGAAAATGTCGTAGAAGTACACGAAGTCTTTTTGGACTATGTTGTGCCAGATAAAGAAGAAAACATAGAGCCATATCAGTTTACAGATGAGGAAAAACAAGCGCTTAAGGATATGGTTTTTTGCCAACAACCTGATTGGAAAGTCTTGTTTAAACTGTTACAAGATGGTAAGGTCGTTCCTAACGATCTCTTGAGTAGCGAGGCCTTTTTTCAGGTCTTAAAGGATCTTTGTAGTGAGCGCTACACACAGCTATCTTTTTCAGATGTTTTTCACACTATCCGTTCTATGCTGTTTCCACTTTTAAATATTTTATCCTGTCCACCTCCTGAAGCAGATGTTTACCACTCAATCTCTACAGGTTATGGTGGTATTCTTGCAACTTTGGGAAGTTTGACCTATGACAAACCTCTCTTTTTAACTGAACACGGGATTTATACGCGTGAACGTGAAGAAGAGTTGCTTCGTGCGAAGTGGGTTTTACCTACAATGCGCCATCAGTGGGTAAGATTCTTCTATATGTTGTCTGATGCGATTTATCAAAATGCTGAAAAAATTACCAGCCTCTTTACGAAGGCCAAGGAAATTCAGATTGAGATGGGTTGTGATCCAGAGAAGTGTCAGGTTATCTCAAACGGGATTGACTATGATGCTTTTTCTCAAATTCCTTTGAAAGAACCGGATGGTTGGATTGATATCGGAGCTGTGGTTCGTTTGGCTCCAATCAAGGACATTAAAACCATGTTATATTCTTTCTACGAATTGGCCCAGCAGGTGCCAAACGTTCGTTTGCATATCATGGGTGGAATAGATGACCAAGAATATGCGGATGAGTGTTTTAGCTTGGCTGATAAGATGGATTTGGGAGATCGCCTCCTATTCACTGGTCGTGTTAATATTCGAGAATATATGAAGAAAATTGATTTTACGCTTTTGACCAGTCTTTCTGAGGGCTTGCCACTTTCTGTTTTGGAATCAATGGCGGCTAGTCGTCCTTGTGTGACGACAGATGTCGGATGTTGTCGAGAATTGCTAGAAGGTCGTGAGGATGACAATCTAGGGATTGCAGGATTTTGTGCACCACCTACTTGTACAGGGCCTCTTGCAGAAGCTATGAAGAAGATGGCGATTAATGATGAAAGACGGCTTGAAATGGGTGAAATTGCCCGTAAGCGTGTTGAAGCGATATATCAATATCCGCAAATGATCGGTCAGTACCGACGCTTATATGAGGAGGTGGCTGTTTAATGGCCGGTATTGGATTTGAATTACGTAAAATTTACAACGAGGATAGCCTTTTTTCAAAACAAAAGGCCTACGCTTATGCTGGAATTGTGTATACCGGTCCTATGCTTTTGGGGATTTTACTTACAGCTGGTGTCGTTGTTCTGACAATGGTAGCGGGAATCAGTGAAAATGAGCGTGACTATATTCTTTCGAACTTGACTTACGCTATCATCTTTTCACTTGTGATTACCAGTCTCTTCTCGTTGGTGGTAACCCGCTTTGTTGCGGATATGCTCTACGAGAAGAAATTTGAGACTATTATTCCTTCATTTTATGCGTCGAGTGCTTTGATGCTTATGATTGGAACGCCACTGTATGCGCTCTATCTAGCCCTGGCTAGTCGAAGTTTAGCAGAAGTGGCTATGGGAGTTTTGCTCTTTGGTGAGCTTTGTCTCGTTTGGAATGTAATTACCTATTTGACAGCGATTAAATCCTATAAAGAAATTATCAAAGGTTTCTTTTTAGCGATTGGTGTGACGATTGTCTCTGGATTACTTAGTATTTTCCTACATCAAAAGTATGGTATATTCCTAAGTGTTTGTTTGGGATACGGTGGAATGATGTTTTGGATGGTTCGTCTGATCCATGACTATTTCCCATCTAATCTCAAAATGTCCTTTGAGTTTTTGAAATGGTTTGATCAATTTTCTGATCTTGCCAAGACTGGACTTTACATGTTGGTGGCCCTCTTTGCTCATATTGTTATTAACTGGTTTGGGCCAATTAGTAAGAGTTTTGATGGCTTCTTCCGTACAGCTCCAGTCTACGATGTGCCGGCCATGTTAGCCTACTTAACGACTTTAGTATCAACACTTAATTTCGTTATGTCTGTCGAGGTTTCCTTCTATCCGCATTTCCGACGTTATTTTAAGCTCTACAATGAAGAGGGAAGTCTTTCGGATATTCAGGAAGCTGAAACTCAAATGTTGGATGTCATGAGTAATGAGCTCAAATATGTTTTTTGGAAACAATTGCTAGCGACAATTTTCATCATGTTCTTCGGAAGCGTGGTTTTGACTTACTTACCAATTGGTTTTAACAATCAAATGCATGGTTACTTCTTAACGCTATGTCTAGCTTATGGTCTCTATGCTGTAGGCAATGTGAATATCTTGCTTTTGATGTATTTTGCAGATTATAAGGGTGCCAAGAAGCTTGCCAAACACTTTGCCATTCTGACAGTAGTTTTGAGTTTTGGTTCTCAGTTCTTGGACTCAGCCTTCCTAGGCTATGCCTTCCTGATTTCTTCTTTAGTTCTTTTCATCGAAAGTGGTCAGGAAATCGATAAGTACACAAGTGATCTTCAGTATCATTTCTTAGGAAGCCAAACCATGGTATCTAAGAAAGACGTGGGCTATTTTGAAAAATGGACTGAGCGTTTAGAAAACATACAAAAGAGGTGGGGGAAATGAATAGGAAAAAGAGTTTAGCAGCGGTTTTGTTGCTCTGTACGGTATTTGGTTTTACAGCATGTGGAACCAAGGAACAGACAAAAAACGGTGTGACAACTAAAAAAGTAGATAAACAAGCGGCCACTGATATCTCTAATGTACACTTAAGAGACAATAAGAGTCTCTATGATAAAGATCATACCAAGGTAACGACCATGTACCTGACTGTACGTCGAGGAGACGCTACAGAAAATCAAAATCACTCATGGTCTGAGGTCAACCAATATTCTGTTGAAGATTATCAAAAGATGGGTGTTAAACGATACCAAGTAGCAGGTCTTCTTCAAGTTGGAAATGAGGACGGTCCTGTGTCTGGTGAGTTGGGTTATGATCAGGACGTGCCAAACGCCAGTGTTCAGATTCGTGGGGAAAGTTCAAGTAAGAACGCCCAAAAGAACTATAAAATCAAGATTAAAAAGAACAAGGGCGAGTGGAACGGCCAACGTACCATTAACCTTAACAAACACCAGACTGAAGCCCTTCGCTTTAGAAATAAGTTGTCCTATGACCTAATGGAAGAAATTCCTCAACTCATGGGTGCTAGAACAAGTTTTGTTCACCTCTACGTTAAGGATGAAACCTCTGACAATCCATCAGGTAAATTTGAGGATTATGGTCTCTACACGCAAGTCGAACAGATTAACAAAAACTATCTGAAAGATCATGGTCTGGATGAAAATGCCAACCTTTATAAACCAAACTTCTTCGAATTCTTCCGCTATGAAGATACGATTGTTAAAGAAGAAGATCCTAAATTCGACAAGGATAAATTCGAGAAACTTTTGGAAATCAAAGGTAGCCATGATCACACCAAACTTATTGATTTTCTAACCAAGCTCAACGATCCATCGGTGAAGATTGAAACCATCATGGACAAGTATGTAGATCCTGAGAATATCCAATATTGGATGGCCTTCCAGATGTTACTTGGTAACGATGATACACAGAGTCGTAACATGTATCTCTATAGCCCACAAAACTCAACCAAATGGTACATCATTCCTTGGGATAACGATAGTATCTTGATGAAGAATGAACGTCGTTTGGTAAGTAAGGACAGCGACCAAGCCAATAGCTGGGAAGTCGGTGTCAGCAACTATTGGGGGAACCAACTTTTCCAACGCTTGCTCAAATCAAAAGAGTTCCGCAAGGGACTAGATGAGAAGATGGATGAGCTACGTAAGACGATTACTGGTGATAAGATTACTTCTATGAGTAACGAATACGCAGCAGTCATTAGACCTTACCTAGCTAAGATGCCTGACCAAATGCATGCTAAGACAACTCCTGACAATTACGACAAGATTTTGGCAGATTTGCCAAATGAGTTGGAGAACAACTACAAGATTTATAAAACAAGTCTTGAAAAACCACAACCATTCTTTATCAATAAGCCGGAAGTGGCCAACAACAAATTGAAATTAAGTTGGGGTGCCTCTTACGATTTCAATAACAGCAAGTTGACTTACACTGTAGAATTAGCTAAAGACTATGAATTTAAAGACAAGGTCTTTGAAAAATCTGGTCTTAAAACTCTCAGTGCCGAAACAGATACCTTGCCTAAGGGACAATATTTCGTACGTGTGACTGCAACTAATGAGGCTGGACAATCACAACGTGCTTTTGACTACTATATCAATAGTGATAACTCTAAACAATTTGGTATCATGAGCTTCTTTGTCCTCGAAGATGGAAAAATTGGGGTAGATGGTTATGAAGACTAAAGAGAAGCCCTTTCGCCATGAGTTGAAATACGTCATTGGTGAACCAGAAAAGGCCCTGTTGACTGAACGTTTTAAACATTTGATTCAGTTGGATAAGCATGCGACAAATGGTGGTTATACCATTAGAAGTCTTTACTTTGACGACTATTGGAATAGTGCCTATGCTGAAAAAGATGCAGGTATTCTGGTTCGTAAAAAATATAGGATTCGTATCTACAATTTCGGGACCAATAGTATCAAGCTAGAGCGTAAGAAAAAGGTTGATACCTACATTCTGAAAGAGGATGCACCACTAACTGTCGAAGAATTTTATAAAATCATTGATGGGGATTATGACTTTCTCTTGAAAAGTCCCTATCCTCTCTGTCAGGAATTTTACTATGAATGTGTTAGTAACATGATGCGTCCCCGGACCATCGTTGATTATGAACGAGAGCCGTGGGTTTATGACTTTGGAACAGTTCGCTTAACCTTTGACCAAAATGTCAGAGTAGCGGTTGGAAGTTTTGATATTTTTGATCCGGACTTACCAACAATTCCAGTCATTGATCCGGAAAAGATGGTTTTCGAAGTTAAATATACAGAGTATCTGCCAAAGATTGTCCAAAGTGTCTTGCCAGGGAAAGCAGATATGATGGCTGTCTCTAAGTACGTATTGGCTTATGAAAAATCTCAGTATCTAAATGGTTTTGAATACTGGGAAGATGGGAATATATAAATAGGAAAAGTGCTAAGTTCGGAAGAACTTAGTATAAGAAGGGGAATTTATGAGTGTTCAAGACTTTATAAAAAAATCTATTTTGCAGTCTGATAACTATGCGACGCAGTCACCGTTTCGTATTGTTATCGTCTTGCTACTTGCCTTGTTGATTGGAGCCTTTATCTATAAGGTTTACCAGCATTTCTTTACAGGCGTTATTTATTCACGCAGTTTTGCCATGACTTTGGTCGGTATGACCTTGCTTACGTCAATGGTAACACTGGCAATCAGTTCAAACATCGTTATCTCACTTGGTATGGTCGGTGCCCTCTCTATCGTCCGTTACCGTACTGCAGTTAAAGATCCTATGGACTTGCTCTATCTTTTCTGGGCAATTACCTCAGGGATTACGGTAGGGGCAGGTATGTATGTCCTGGCCGTTGTAACGTCTATCGTTATCCTACTGATGCTTATTGTCTTTAGCCGCTTGCAAGAGACTGGTAAGGTGTATATCGCTGTGGTTCACTTTGATGGTGAGCATACAGGTGACAAAGTTATTCAAGAACTTGGTCGCATCAAGCACTTTATCAAGTCTGAAACTATGCGAAAAGACAGTGTCGAGATGGCAATTGAAGTCTTTGTGAAAAATAACGACCTTACCTTCGTTGAAAATATCAAATCTATCGATGGTGTCAAAGACCTTACGCTAATCCAATACAACGGCGAATACCATGGCTAGAAGACGTGAGAAGAAGAGTTGGAGTAGTCGAAAGAAGAAACTTTGGCTCGTCATCTGTCTAATCATCATTACGAGTGGTCTTTATGCTATTTTTGTGTATTTGAATACCAGAAATACAGGTACCAAGTTTGAATATACGCTTTCAGACAAGAGTTTTGGGAATCCGCTCATGGGTTATGTCCCTTCAGCGGAAGAAAAAACAGTTTCTGAAGATGTTCATCTTGTCTATGTTGATATCACATGGAAAGAATTAGAACCTAAAAAAGGCCACTATAACTGGGAAACAATTGAAGAAAGTAACCAGTTCAAACGATGGAAGAAAGAAGGCAAGCAGGTCGTCTTACGTTTCTTGCTAGATTACCCTGGCAAATCAAGTCATAAGGATATCCCTGACTGGTTGGGAAATGAAATTTCTGACCTTGGGGATGCTTATAACACATCCTACGGTAAAGGATTTTCACCAAATTACCAAAATAAACTGCTTAGAAAATACTATAAAGAAGCTGTTACTGCTATGGGACAGCGTTGGGGCAATGATGATTTTATCGCCTACATCGAACTTGGTGGCTTAGGACACTGGGGTGAGTGGCATGTTCACTCAGATGCTGGCATTCGCCAATTGCCACGAAAAGAAGTTCGTAAGGACTATATCGCACCGTTTCAACCAGCCTTTCCTAAAGCAAAGATTCTTATGAGAAGACCTTTTGATACAGGTTTGGAAGGTGATTTTGGAATCTACAATGATGTCTTTGGAGACAAATCAGCAACTAAAACCTGGTTAAATTGGATTCAAAATGGTGGCTCATACGATCAAACCCAAGAGCAGGCAGCCTTGAAAGCCATGCCTAAGGCCTGGGAAAAGGCTCCTATCGGTGGTGAATTAACAAGTTCACAGTCTATGTCTAGCTTACTCGGTAATAACTTAGATGAGCTTACTGAAGAAGCTAAGGCTGCTCATTTGACCTTCTTAGGTCCCAAGGTTGCTGAAGATATTGGTGACGGGCAAGCTGCTTATAAGGAACTCTTGAAGAACATGGGCTACCGCCTCTGGGTGTCAGGTTTGACAATCTCCAAAGGAGAGAGCAAGGTTGATATTACCCTTAATTTGGAAAATTCTGGGGTTGCCCCTTTATATGGGGATTGGCCTGTGGTATTATACTTGTGTAATGCTAATGGCAAGGTTCTTCAAGCCCAACAACTTGATTGTCGTTTGTCAGAATTGCTTCCAGATCAAACAACTGAACTTAAGGCAAGTTTCGCCTATTCCAAAGATCAGAATTATCAGGTGAAGCTAGGAATTCTATCTCCAATGACACAAGAGCCTTCGGTTCATTTTGCCATGAAAGGTTTTGAAGGAGAAGTCATGCCTAAATTAGCAACGATTCAAAAGGATCAAAAAGGCACTGACAAGTAAGAAAGGAAAAATAAATGTCTATTTTAATTACAGGAGGAGCTGGCTATATCGGTAGCCACACAACCGTTGAACTCCTTAATGCAGGTTTCGATGTAGTCTTAGTTGACGACTTTTCAAATAGTTCGCCAGCAGTTCTTGAACGTTTGGAAAAGATTACTGGTAAAAAATTTCCATTTTATCAAGGTTCCATTTTAGATACTGATTTTTTGGATAAGGTTTTTACTAATGAAGATATTGAGTTAGTTATTCACTTCGCGGCCTTCAAGGCAGTGGGAGAATCTGTCCAAAAACCTTTGAAATATTATAAAAACAATATCAGTGGTACCATTACTCTTCTTGAAAAAATGAAAGAATATGATGTTAAAAACATCGTCTTCAGTTCAAGTGCAACAGTTTACGGTACTAATAATCCTTCTCCAATGACGGAAGATATGCCAACGTCAGCTATCAACCCATACGGTTATACTAAGTTGATGATGGAACAAATTCTTACAGATGTAGCGGCTTCAGATCCGTCATGGTCAGTCACAAATCTTCGTTATTTCAATCCTATCGGTGCTCATGAAAGTGGTTTGATTGGGGAATTGCCAAACGGTATTCCAAACAACCTGATGCCATATATTACACAGGTAGCTATTGGTAAACTTCCTGAGCTTAACGTCTTTGGGGATGACTATCCAACTCCAGATGGTACAGGTGTGCGTGACTACATTCACGTCCTTGACTTGGCCTCAGGTCACTTGGCTGCTGTTAAATATAATTTGAGTCATAAAGGTGCTGAGATTTTCAACTTGGGTACTGGACATGGTTATAGCGTATTGGATCTCGTTAAGACTTTCGAAGCTGAAAACAAGGTTTCTATTCCATACCGTATTCAAGGACGTCGTGCTGGTGATATTGCTACTTGCTATGCCTCTCCTGAAAAGGCCAAAGAAGTTCTTGGCTGGGAAGCTAAGAAGACCTTGAAAGAAATGGTTAGAGATTCTTGGCGTTGGCAAACGACTAACCCTAACGGTTATGAAGACTAAGTTGCATAACTCAAATTATAAGTACCTAGAGAGTGTAAGATAAGCGCTAGATTATTTTAAAGTATCCCTAATCTAGTAGCTTCAAAAATAAAGGAAAGAGGAGTGAAAGCAGTCGCTAAATAATTACAGATTTAGAACTGTCTCACCCTCTTTTTATGTTTTAGCTTAGCTTTCTATGGTATAATGAAATTATGACTATTATTAATCAATTCGTCACTTTGGCGAGTCACCTTGTATTTATAGGATTGAGCTACCATATGCTGATTAGCCTCTTTGATTGGGCAAAAATCATCAAAAATCCGATTGAAAATACTGGTAAATTGAAACTCTTTTTGCTCTTTATCAGTATTGCCTTAGGCTATCTTATCAGTTCCTTTATTCTGTCGGTTTTAGCTTTTGGACAGAATATGGCTAGCTCAATTTCTTAAATTAGTGATTTTAAAAGACTTTTGATATAATACAAAAAGATGAAAATGACCCTTGAAAGGAATCCTTATGGATAAAATTATTGTGCAGGGTGGCAACACTCGATTAAGTGGTGAGGTTGTCATTGAAGGTGCTAAAAACGCTGTCCTCCCCTTGTTGGCAGCGACTATCTTGGCCTCGGAAGGTCAAACAACCTTAACTAATGTTCCAATCTTGTCAGATGTTTACACGATGAATAATGTTGTTCGTGGTTTAGATATTGCTGTAGACTTTGACGAGGAAAACAATACCGTTGTCGTTGATGCTAGTGGAGAAATTCTTGATCAGGCGCCATATGAGTATGTGAGCAAGATGCGTGCGTCTATCGTAGTACTTGGACCAATTCTTGCCCGCAATGGCCACGCGAAGGTTTCAATGCCTGGTGGTTGTACGATTGGTAGCCGTCCGATTGACCTCCACCTCAAAGGTTTAGAAGCAATGGGTGCTAAAATTACCCAAGTTGGCGGTGACATCACTGCGACAGCAGAAAAACTAAAAGGTGCAACTATTTATATGGACTTTCCATCTGTCGGTGCCACTCAAAACCTTATGATGGCAGCGACTTTGGCTGATGGAGTTACAACCATTGAAAATGCTGCGCGTGAACCAGAAATCGTTGACTTGGCCCTTCTTCTTAACGAGATGGGAGCAGATGTCAAAGGTGCTGGAACTGAAACACTCGTGATTAAAGGTGTTAAAGCTCTCCATGGTACTAAACATGCGGTTGTTCAGGACCGTATTGAAGCAGGTACCTTTATGGTAGCAGCAGCTATGACTTCTGGTGATGTCCTCATCAAAGATGCTATTTGGGAACATAACCGTCCTTTGATTTCAAAATTATTGGAAATGGGTGTCTATGTTAAGGAAGAATACGGCGGTATTCGTGTTAAATCTGATGTTTCACAATTGAAACCAGTAACCGTTAAAACTCTACCTCACCCAGGTTTCCCAACTGACATGCAAGCTCAATTTACAGCGCTTATGGCAGTGGTAAACGGGGAATCAACCATGATTGAAACAGTCTTTGAGAATCGCTTCCAACACTTAGAAGAAATGCGTCGTATGGGACTTCATTCAGAAATCCTTCGTGATACGGCTATGATTCACGGTGGTTTGCCACTTCAAGGTGCTCAAGTTATGTCTACTGACCTTCGAGCTTCGGCAGCACTAATTCTTACAGGGATGGTGGCTGAAGGAACAACTACTGTTGGTAAACTGACACACTTGGATCGTGGTTACTATCAATTCCATGAGAAACTAGCTAAACTAGGAGCAAATATTTCACGTGTAAGTGAGGCTTAGTATGGAAACTGGTAAAGGCTATGTTTTTCGTCAATTATTACTTGTTTTGAGTGTGTGTGTGATTGGCCTTGCTTTTCTAGCAATCGGATTGATGATTGGCTATGCTGTTTTAGGAGAGGGCAAGGATCCTATAAGCATCTTAAAACCAGAAACCTGGCAGGCAATTGTTGCTAAATTTACAGGAAAATAAAAGGGAGTGGGAAGTAATCCCGCTCCTTTAGTCATGACATTCATATAAAAGAAAGAGAACAATGGCAAAAAGAAAGACATCTTTAACAAATAAACAGAAACGTCAGCTAGTCTCGTTACTAATAGCGGTCTTGATTGCAGTTTTAGGTTACATTGGGACGAGCAATAAGCTATCGCCTAATAATCCAATCAAGCAGGTAGCTAGTCTAGTCTCGGGAAAATCCAATAACTCCGTCAAATCAAACGGTTCAACAAATGGAAAGGCTACGCCACAGGAGCAGCTTGCTGAGTCAGTGATGACTAGCTCCGTCAAGAGTCAACTAGGAAATTCCATAGAATGGAATGGGGCAGGGGCTTATATTGTTAATGGTAATAAAACTAATCTAAATGCTAAGGTTTCTAGCCAACCCTATGCCAATAACCAAGTCAAAACGGTTCAAGGACAAACGGTTCCAACAGTTGCGAATGCCTTATTAAGTAAAGCAACCAGACAGTACAAAAATCGTCAAGAAACAGGGAATGGCTCAACCTCTTGGACACCTGCGGGATGGCATCAAGTTCACAATCTTTCAGGAGAGTATAGCCACGCCGTAGATAGAGGTCATTTGTTAGGCTATGCACTTGTAGGTGGTCTCAAAGGATTTGATGCCTCGACTTCAAATCCAGAAAATATTGCCGTTCAAACTGCTTGGGCTAACCAAGCTAATAGCGAAAGTTCTACGGGACAAAACTATTATGAAAGCCTGGTACGAAAGGCTCAGGATAAAAACAAACGTGTCCGTTATCGCGTTACCCTAATTTATGAAGGGGATAACCTCATTCCATCAGGATCACATCTTGAAGCCAAGTCAGCTGATGGCTCACTTGAGTTCAATGTCTTTGTTCCAAATGTACAAGAAGGGATTACCCTAGATTATTATTCAGGAAAAGTAACGGTGAATTAAAGCAACGAACGACTCTGATTGGAGTCGTTTTTAGTATCCAGAAAACAAAAACCCACCCTCAGGTGAGTTTTTTTGTTGTCTTACGAAAACCACTAGCTGTGCTAGTGGTTCCGAAAAGCTTTTAGCGATG
>NZ_LSIZ01000004.1:0-28509 GCF_001556505.1 Streptococcus sp. CCH8-H5
CTTTCAAGTTTTCAGCATCTGGAATTACTGAGTCATCAAGTGAAGCGTAACGACGGTCAGTGTGTGCTGAGTGCTCATCATCACGATCCATTGCTGGAGGCAATACATCGTATGAACGACGCCAGATGTGAACTTGTTCATCACCAAATTGCTCAGCAGCTTCTGCTTTGTTTTTACCAGTCAAACCACCGTAGTGACGTTCGTTCAAGCGCCATGATTTTTCAACTGGAACCCAAAGTTGGTCAGATGCTTCAAGAGCCAAGTTAGTTGTTTTGATCGCACGTTTCAATACTGAAGTGTATGCTTGGTCAAATTCGATACCAGCTTCTTTAATCAATTTACCAGCGTCGATAGCTTGTTGAGTACCTTTTTCAGAAAGATCTACGTCAGCCCAACCTGTGAAAAGGTTAGCTTTGTTCCATTCAGACTCACCGTGGCGAGCGAAAACCAATTTTACCATTAGTTATGTCTCCTTTTTATTTTGGGTTAAACCCATTTACTGTATCTATTCTACCCAAAAAACCTTGAAAAAGCTAGCAAAATCCAAAAAATTCTGTAAAATTCTATTGCTTCTTGTCTTGGCAAAAAGAGACGATATCAGAATTTCGTTTTAGAGGATTTAGCCCGTCCAATATTTCCTTGTTTTAGGCCCCTTTTCATGCTAAAATGAGATGAAATAGTAACATTTTACTTTGTGATCTTTAAGGAGGATCTTATGGTTTCTACTGCTACAAAAGTTGGTCAGTTTACGTTTGATAACTGTCTTATGAATGCCGCTGGTGTTCATTGTATGACTAAGGAAGAATTGGCAGAGGTTGAGGCTTCAGCTGCAGGTTCATTTGTCACAAAAACCGGAACACTTGAGGCCCGTCCCGGTAATCCTGAACCACGTTATGTGAATGTACCTCTTGGGTCAATCAACTCAATGGGATTGCCAAATAACGGTTTCGAATACTACCTTGACTATGTCATTGAATTACAAAAGCAACCCAATACAAAAAACCATTTTCTTTCTCTCGTTGGTCTTTCACCTGAGGAAACACACACCATTCTTAAAAAAGTTCAAGAAAGTGACTATGAAGGGCTGGTTGAACTCAACCTTTCATGTCCTAACGTTCCGGGTAAACCTCAAATCGCTTATGATTTTGAAACAACAACAGAGATCCTAACTGAAGTCTTTTCTTACTTTACGAAACCACTTGGTGTGAAATTACCACCATACTTTGATATTGTGCACTTTGATCAAGCTGCTGCCGTTTTCAACCAATTCCCACTTGTCTTTGTTAACTGTGTGAACTCAATTGGTAATGGCCTTTACATTGAAGATGAGTCTGTTGTCATCAAACCTAAGAATGGTTTTGGTGGTATAGGTGGTGACTACATCAAACCTACTGCCTTGGCAAACGTTCATGCTTTCTACCAACGTTTGAAACCTGAAATCCAAATTATTGGTACTGGTGGTGTAAAATCTGGTCGTGATGCTTTTGAACACATCCTTTGTGGCGCAAGTATGGTACAAGTTGGTACTGCCCTTCAAAAAGAAGGTGTCGCTATTTTTGACCGTATTACTAAAGAACTTAAAGAAATCATGGAAGAAAAAGGTTACGAAACTCTTGAAGAATTCCGAGGAAAACTTCACTACATCGACTAGTCTATAAAAAAAGTTTGGAAGATTTTCCAAACTTTTTTGTTATTTGATGAGGATTCTCTTATTAGACAAGACCATCATCATCGCGTTCATCCCAGTCTTCAAAAAGGTCCTTGCCCTCTTTTTCAGCTTGAAGACGTTTCTGACGCGCTTCTTCAATTTGTTCTTCACTTGGCTTCATCAGTTTGCTAATAGCAACAATACCTGATAGTTTAATAACAGTAAAAACCAAAAGAAAAATCAATACCACTGTTATGGTTTTCATAGATTTCCTTAACTTATTTCGTATAAATCAAAACCCCTAAAATCTTAGGGGTTTTTACATTATTTAACTGCGTCTTTAAGAGCTTTACCAGCTTTAAATGCAGGAACTTTAGAAGCTGCGATTGAGATAGCTTCACCTGTTTGTGGGTTACGACCTTGACGAGCAGCGCGTTCGCGTACTTCAAAGTTACCGAAACCAATCAATTGTACTTTTTCACCTGCAGCAAGAAATTCTTCGATAGAAGCGAAAACTGCATCTACAGCTGCTGCTGAATCTTTTTTAGTAAGCTCAGTTGCTTCTGCAACTTTAGCGATCAAATCTTGTTTGTTAGCCATTGTAACAATCCTCCAATTTATTTCTAAGCGAATAGTTTTTTTAGCGCTTGAACAAGTATTATCTTATCCTAAAAGACCTATGAGGTCAAGTAATAAACGCTAATTTAATCGCTTTTTTGCAAAAAGTAAAGGCTTTTTAATTTATTGTCTTATAGATGTCAAATTCGATACGGTCATTAACCAAATCTAGGCTTTGAGCACGTGCTGTTATCCCCTTCTCATTCTTCATAGACTGAATATTTAGGGTAACCTTTCCCTTCTTACTATCGATTGCGATGTAATCAGGAAGGTTAGTCGAACGTTTAATCATCTTAAGGACATCCGAAACAGGCAGTTTCAAGGTTCCAGCTGAAAGCTCAGAAACATGCAGTACAATTGCTCCTGATTCACTAACAACCGGCGTAAAATAGACATATAGAGGAACAGGATGACCTAAAACCTTATAGCTACTTTCAAAAACGATTTTAGAATTGGTAACCTTGACCTTGAAACGCATCTTATCAGTCGAATAATCCTGGGCAAAGCCTGTAAGAGCAGCGTCAAGCTCATCCTTAGTCATACTATATTTTCCAATTTTAGTTGCCCCCTTGGGTAGGGATACAGAACTTGTCGTCTCCACTGGAGTCATGATTCTATATGTCACAACACTTACTAGGGCTAGATTTAAGGCCAAGAGTCCTAAAAATAGCCACTTCCATATCTTACTCACCTGACCACTCCTTCTTTGTTTGGTTAATACGTTTCAAAATGGCATCTGACATAATTTGATAACCTGTATTATTTGGATGAAAATGATCATCCTCAAAAAGAGCATCGTTCAGGCTATCTTGAGAAGATTTACTAGACTGAGAGGTATCATCAGAACTTGTAACACCGTCCTTACCATCAATTCCCTTATAAAGCAAATCATTTACAGGAACAAAATACACATTATCGTACTCTTTACACACCTCTTCAGTAGACTGGTTCCAATTATCTACAATAGTTTGCATTTCTGTCATCTCTGGAAAATTAAGATAAAAAGGATTGTAAATACCAACAATATAAATTGGCAATGTTTTATTTTCCTTGCGAGCTAGCTCAATAATCTGTCCTAATCTCTTTTGATAGGCCTGAGCAGGCTTAGTGAAGGTAGCTACATTAAGATTCGTGATATTGTCCTTAATGACATGGATCACATCATTACCACCAACTGTCAGAGTCATCACTTTAGCCTTTTTGAGATCTCTTTGAATATCCTTCTTTTCTTGCATTCTTTTGAGAATTTGATTACTCGTATTCCCCGCAATACCGTAGTTACGAGAAGTCACTTGCCAGTCAAAATCTGACTCTAATGCCTGTGATAGCACAGGAACGAATCCTCCTTGATTACTACTATCACCTACTCCTTGAGTAAGGGAATCACCAATAGCAACATAGGTCACATTTTCATTTTTGATAGATTTAATCTTTTCTGCAATTTTTGATGACTGATGCGTACTAGGAACGATAAAAATGAAAAGGCCGACAAATAAGAGAAAAAGCAAGAAGAAGCCTACGAGGCTTCTAATTAATTCTGATTCTTTCCACTTATTCATAACGAACCATTACGGCAAAGGCGCCTTCACCAGTGTGCGTTTGAATGATGGAACCAGTCTCAAGGATTGAAATTGGAGCACCCAAAACCTCAAGTTTTTCAGCCAGTTCATGTGCTAAATCAGGTGTCCCTGCATAAGAAATACCAATCTCTGCCACTTTTAGGTCCTTATTCTTGATACCATTAATATAAGAATCTAACCATTTCGTGAAGGTCTTAGCTCCTCGCCCCTTAGCAATCGTATTCAACTGATAGTCTTTTAACTCCATGATGACACGGATATTGAGTAATGAAGACAGAAGACCTGTTACACGTCCAATACGACCACCTTTAACCAGATTCTCAAGGGTAGAAACACCAATATGAAGTTCTGATTTATTTTTCACTTCTTCAACATGGGCTACAATCTCATCAAGACTAGCTCCTGCTTCGGCTAATTTAGCTGCCTCAACAACTTGAAACTTGAGGCATTGATCCGTAAAGCCTGAATCGATGACAGTTACATCTGCTCCTGAAAGACTAGCTCCTTGACGTGAGGCTTCACATGTCCCAGAGAGTGTGTGCATAATGTGGATTGCCACAATTTGTTCTGCACCTTCTTTGACAAGATTTTCATATGTCTCAGCAAACAAACCTACAGGTGGTTGGCTTGTCTTTGGTAACTCTTTACTATGCTTCATCATTTCCAAGAAACGGCCTTCTTCTCGAAGGTCACTATCTGAATAGATGACACCGTCCACCATTACTGACAATGGGACAACAGTGATATTATATTTTTTAACCAATTCTGGTTCAATCGTGATTGACGAATCGGTTACAATTCTGATTTTACTCATAATTTTCTCGCTTAACACAAATTTTTATTCTATTATAGCATGACTGGAAAGTTTTTCCCAAGTCTTTTCCTAAAGAGAGTCATCCACCTTTAACAAAGCTCTTGCTTGGCTCAAGGCAGCCTCCGTCACGTTATCACCTGCTAACATCTTAGCGATTTCTTGCACCCTTTCCTCAGGTGTCAAAAGACGAACACGAGAGACAGTTGTCTCGTTATCGCTTTCCTTAGAAATAAAGAACTGATAATCAGCAATAGCAATAACTTGCGGAAGGTGACTGATGGCCAAGACCTGACCATGACTCCCAATCTTATGAATCTTCTGAGCAATGGCTTGGGCAACACGTCCTGAAACGCCAGTGTCAACCTCATCAAAGACGATACTTGTTTTATCTTCTTTGCGGGCAAAGGCTGACTTAATCGCTAACATGAGTCGTGATAATTCACCACCTGAAGCTACCTTAACAAGCGGTTTAAAGCCTTCACCTGGATTGGTTGAGATGTAAAACTCAACCTGCTCATTACCATCACGATTAAATTTCCCCTTAGTAAAGGTAACTTTAAAATCAGCCTTATCCATATAGAGGTCGCATAACTCGTTCTTAATCTCAGCTTCAAGAGCCGTAGCAATTTGATGGCGTGCTGTTTGTAGGGTCTCCGCAGACGCAAGCAGGTCCTTTTCAAGTTGCTTAAGCTCTTGTTCCATAGCATCTGACGAGCTAGAGTTTCCTGTCAGAAGATTGTATTCTTTACTTGAATTTTCCAGATAATCCAAGACGTCATCGACAGTCCCACCATATTTACGAGTAATGGCATTAATGGTATCTAAGCGGTGTTCAATCTCTTGTAAACGCCCAGCATCAAAGTCCAGATTATCCAAAAAATCACCTAGTTGCTTAGTGACATCTTCCAGAACATAATAGGCTTCTGATAGATTTCCAGAGAGTTCTTTGTAATCAGAGTCATACTCTTCAAGAGACTGGAGGTCATTCATGGCAGAACGAACATTTGAAAGGCTTGAAAAATCTTCATTATCCAGCATGACATAGGCATTTGTTAAGGTATCAGCAATTTGCTTATGATTAAGAAGCTTGTCTCGCTCCTGCATCAAAGCCAAATCTTCTCCTGATTTTAGAGAGACTGCTTCAATTTCTGAAATCTGAAAAGCTAGCATTTCAATTCGAGCCTTATGCTCCTGCTCATTTTTCTGCTTTTCTAGAACAGCTTTTCTTAACTCACGATAGCGGTCAAAATACTCCTGGTACTCTTTCTTAGTCTGGAAAAATTCCTTGTCACCAAAGGCATCAAGCATGATAATATGCAGAGCAGGTTTCATAAGCTCTTCCTGGTCATGTTGTCCATGGATATCTACCAAGAAGTGCCCAACAGCCTTAAGCGTCGTTAAATTGACCATCTGCCCATTGATACGACTAACACTTCTACCATTTTGAAAAATTTCACGACGGATAATCAATTCATCCTCAATAGGAATCCCATTATCTTCCAAGATACTAACCAAGGCAGGATTTTGTTCGATTGAAAAGAAGCCCTGAATTTCAGCCTTAGATGCTGAATGACGGACAACCTCACTAGAAGCCCTAGCACCCAACATAAGATTCATAGCATCTATAATAATGGACTTACCAGCACCTGTTTCACCAGTAAGGACGGTCATACCATTCTCAAAGTTTAGAGAAATCTCTTCAATAATTGCGAAATTCTTTATCGTAATTTCGAGAAGCATAGGCCCTCCTATTCTTCAACCCACTTAATGATTTGCCCCTGTAGTTCAATAGCTGCTAACTCTGACTGAGCCACTAAAAAGAGGGTATCATCATCAGCAATAACACTAAAAATCAAATGCTTGTACTCATCTAAAAGAATCTTCTTGATGAGGCGGCTTGTCCCAGGTTGAACAACGATATTCATAAAGGCATGTTGACGATCAACGCGCAACAAGCGACGAGTCGCAACAGAGGTTCCACCTACTCGTCTAGGAGCAGTTGAGAGCCCATAGATGTAAGAACCGTCTTCAGTCGGTACTTTGGTAATACCAATTTCATTGATATCACGCGATACAGTCGCTTGAGTAGCCTTTAATCCCTCATTTTGGAGTAATTTTACCAATTCTCCTTGAGTCGTAATTTTATTTTCTTGGACAATCTTTCGGATTAACTCCAAACGATCATTCTTCTTCATTCTTTTTAAACTCCTTGTGTGCTTGTGCTACAACTTCCTTAATAGTGGTTTGAGCATCATTTTGAGGAGAATTTGTCTTCTCCAAGTGTGCGAGAAACTCAATGTTACCATGACCACCTTGGATAGGTGAAAAGTCCAGCCCCTTAACTGAAAAGCCATAGTCAACCGCAAAAGCAGTCACTATTTCTAACACTTTTTCATGGACACTGCTCTCACGGACAATCCCGTTTTTCCCAATTTGTTCACGGCCCGCCTCAAATTGTGGTTTCACAAGAGCAACAACTTGCCCCCCATCAACCAATATCTTAGCCAAAGCCGGTAGAATCAGATTAAGAGAGATGAAGCTGACATCGATTGATGCAAAAGACGGTAGTCCTTCTGTGAAATTGACAGGTTCAGCATAACGGAAATTATACTGCTCCATAGAACGAACACGCTCATCTTGACGCAATTTCCAAACCAACTGATTGGTGCCGACATCAACAGCATAAACCAGTTTGGCCCCATTTTGAAGCATAACATCAGTAAACCCACCTGTTGAGGCTCCGATATCAATGGTCGTCATACCTTCAACTGACAGATTGAAAACTTCCAAAGCTTTTTCAAGTTTGAGTCCTCCACGACTCACATACTTAAGCTTCTCACCTTTTAGTTTTAACTCAGTCCCGTCATCGATTTTTTCACCAGGTTTATCGTAACGCTCACCATTGATAACATTAACAACTAAACCTGCCATTACGCCACGTTTTGCTTGTTCTCGTGTTTCAAAAAGGCCTTGTTTATAAGCCAAGACGTCTACTCTTTCCTTAGGCATGGAGTCGTAACCTTTCTATGATTTCTATAATACTGTCTTTCTTGAAACCTTGAGTCTCAGCTAGATTTTGGAAAATAGCCTCAGCTTTACTAAGTGATTCTTCGAGGATAGCATGTGATTTTTCCAGACCAAGAAGAGCCGGATAGGTTGATTTTCCCGCTACTACATCTTTTCCAGGTGTCTTTCCAAGTTCTTCGAAATCAGCAGTCACATCCAAAATATCATCACGGACTTGAAAGGCAAGACCAATCAGGCGACCAGCTTCTTTCAGATTTTCCAAAACCTCTAGATTTTTTTGAGCCACAATACCAGCCGCCACAAAAGGAAAGGTTAAAAGCATACCTGTCTTATGCTCATGAATTTTAGACAGTTGCGATAAATCAAGTTCCTGACCTTCACCCTTCATATCCAACATCTGGCCACCAACCATACCGAAGGTGCCTGAGGAATGAGACAATGCTTGAATCAATTGAACTCGAATTTCTGCTGATAGCTCTGTTTGGGACAGGAGATCAAAGGGATCCAAAAAGAGAGAATCGCCAGCCAATATCGCCGTTGCTTCATCAAATTTCTTATGGTTGGTTAAACGTCCTCGACGGTAATCATCATCATCCATAGCCGGCAGATCATCGTGAATCAGACTTCCAGTATGAATCATTTCAAGACTCGCTGCAACATCGAAATGACTAGGAGTTAGCTCTAAACCAAATCCTTCAAGTAAATCTAAGAAAATCAGTGGACGAATACGCTTACCGCCACTATCAACTGAATAAAGAATAGCAGTGATTAAATCACTTGATACAGGAAGATTATTTTTTTGGTAGTAATCACGGATAGCCGCATCAATTTTATTTAGCTTGCTCATTAGGCATCCATTTCCGTTTCTGTACCATCTGCTTGCATAACCTTAACTAGTGTTTTTTCAGCATCTTCCAAGGTCTTCTGCAAATCCTTAGACAAGGCCATACCTTTTTGGAACTCAGCAATAGCATCCTCAAGAGCAACATCACCTGTTTCGAGCTTAGTGACAATGGCTTCTAAGTCCTGTAAATTTTCCTCAAATGTTTTTTTAGTTGACATTTTTTCACCTCTACTTCTAGTTCTCCATCTCTCATTTGGACGGTTAATTGATCACCTTCGGTAATATTCTTGGTACTGGTTAAAGGTTTATCATCTTTTTTGACAATCGCATAGCCCCTTGCGACAATACGGCTAGTATCTAGAGACAATAAAGCATCCTGTGCCTTTTCTAATCTCACACGGTTACCATTAATGGTGTTCTTGGTTGTGGTCACCAATAAACGTTGCAAAGACTCTCGACGGTCTTGATAGTTCTGAACACTGGTCAGAAGATTTAAGCCTTGTAACCGTTGTTTCAAAAGTTCCGCTTTTTTTTGCTTTCGCTCGAAATCTTGACTCACGAAGGTTTCAAGCCTTGTTGTTAGTCGATCCAACTTTTGTAAATAACCATCATATAGGCGCTCAGGTTGCCTAAAGACAACAGATTGTGACAGTTTAGCTAAACGTTCTTGATTGAACTGTATACGTCTCAAACAGGCTTGATAAGCTCTATTTTGTCTTTCACGAATCCAAACCAAGGCATCGGCCTTTGATACTGGAGTAGCAAGTTCTGCCGCTGCTGTAGGTGTAGCAGCCCTACGATCTGCAACAAAGTCAGCCAAAGTCGTATCTGTTTCGTGACCAACACTTGAAATCACAGGTAGACGACTCTCAAAAATGGACTGAACAACAATTTCCTCGTTAAAAGCCCAAAGGTCTTCAATAGAACCTCCACCACGACCAACGATAAGTAAATCTAAGTCATCCCTTTGATTGGCTTTTTGAATATTTTCAGCAATTTCCTGCGCAGCTCCTTCACCTTGAACCTTGGTAGGGAAAAGTAAGATTTCTACCCCTGGAAAACGACGACTAACGGTCGTAATAATATCTCGAATAACCGCACCACTAGGACTTGTGACAACCCCGATTTTTTTGACAAAATTAGGCAGCTCTTGCTTATGACGATCATCAAAGTAGCCTTCTGCAGTCAATTTTTTACGAAGCTGTTCAAACTGGATAGCCAAAGCTCCAATACCATCCGGCTCAGCCTTCTCGATAATAATGGAATAAGAGCCACTAGGCTCATAAATCTGGACACGACCTACGACATTGATCTTCATACCTTCTTCGAGTTCAAAACCAAGTTTTTTGAAAACACCAGCCCAAATCGTCGCCTGAATAACAGCTCCTTCATCCTTAAGAGAAAAATATTGGTGACTCGGGCGGCGACGAAAATTGGAAACCTGTCCCGTCAAATATACCCTCTCTAAATAAGGATCACGGTCAAATTTCATTTTCAAATATTTTGTTAAGGATGTGACCGATAAATAGTCTGACACGACAACTCTCCTTTATTTAACCTATCCTCGAAAACCTGAAGACATTAAAAAAGTTCTGTAGAACCATCATCCCCAAATCTTCTCAGTCAGCTTTTTAATTGTATACACGATTACCTTAAATTATACCAAAAAAGACTGTCAAAAGACAGTCTCAACCACCATAGTCAGGTGTTTTATATAGTTTCATTAATCGGTTGTATAAGTTTTTGAAACGACGTCCCAAGAATCGCTTGAACCGTCAATACCACCATAGGCTTCGAGTTGTCCCTTCTTATCTACACGGAAAAGAAGAACATCATTACCATAGGCATCATAAAGTTGAGCATAAACTAGGTTATCATCATCATCCGTCCATGAATAAACATTCCAACCTAGATTTTTATAATTTTCTCCAGTTGAACCTTGTTCTTTAGCATAGGTAGAAACAACCCAGTCTTCTAACTGTTGATCAGACAAAGATGAGGTATCAACTTGAGAGGATTGATTATCAGATGATGCTGCAGCTGCTTCCTTACTTTTTGCCAACTGACCGTTTTTCCATGGATTTGTTTCACTCTCTTTTTGGTTATTACTATACCACATCAAGGTAACAACAGGAATAACCACTGCAAGTACTGCAACAACTCCAATTACCCATCTAATGTTTTTAGGATCTTTGAGTTTGTCAAAACTCGAAACTTTTCTTCCCTTTGTAGTTTCATTTTTACGACGTCTAAATTCGCTCACAGCTTTTTCCTCTTTTTCTTGAAAGTAGTCCCTTTTTTTCTTTTCCTCTTGTTCCAAGAGCTTTTGCACTTCCCTACGACCCTGTGGATCACTCGTTTGAGCCAATGAAATCTGCAACTGAAAAATACGATTATCCAAAGCTTGCTCATATTCTTTGGCTGCTTCTCTATCACCATTATCAGCTAAGGCTCTCAGATACTCTTCATTACTGAATTCAGCCATTCACTAAAACGCTCCTGCTTCTAAATCGTTTCTTCTATTTTCTTAAAGCCTGAGACTTTTGTCAAGTTACTAGTTTGTAACAAATTCTTACAGTTGTAAAAAGCCGAAGAAAATCACATTCTTCAGCTTATTTCTTAGTCGTTTCTTTATAATACTTACAATAACTTTGAAGAGGACAGGTTTGGCATTTAGGATTCTTAGCTAAGCAATGATAGCGTCCAAAGAAAATCATACGGTGATGGCTGATAATCCAATCCTTCTTTGGAATTTTCTTCATCAATTCTGCTTCGATTTCCTCTACACTAGCATCCTCTGGGGCGATATTTAGCCTTTTGGAAACACGTGAGACGTGCGTATCTACTGCAATCGAAGGAATGCCATAAACCTCAGCTAAAACCACATTAGCCGTTTTTCGTCCCACACCAGGTAGACTTTCCAATTCCTTATGCGTTTTCGGAACCTGTCCATCAAAATTCATTAAAATAGCTCTAGCAGTCTTGATGATGTTCTTTGCTTTATTCTTGTAAAGACCAATCGTTCGCAAACACATCTCAACATCATCGAGGTTGGCAGAAGCCAAATCCTCAATTTCTGGATAACGCGCCCACAAGCCTGGTGTAATCTTATTAACAGCCTTGTCTGTTGTCTGGGCTGATAAAATAACAGCAACTAATAGCTGGAAAGGCGTTTCCCACTCCAACTCTCCATGAGCATTTGGAAACATCTCTCCCATGAGAGCTAGAGCCTCATTAACACGTTTTCTTCCTAACATTATTGGCCACCCCATAATTGACGGGCGGCATCCATTCCTGTTTTGAAGTCATCCGAAACCTGATGATGTTGCTTCTTACCTTGATGCTCCAAGCGACGCTCTTCAACTTGAATTTTCGTCGTAATACCACTCAATTTCCAGTTACGCAAAACTCCTTTGATGTAATTCCAATTTGTCTTGCGGTTAAATACTGCTTCTTTCAAAGCCTCACGGATAAGTTCTGGATCAGTATGTTCTTCTTGTATTTCCTTGTTTAAATCTTCGACAACCATAGGATTCAAGATTCCCAAAGCTTGTTCCAATTCATCTGTTAATTGCTTGATAAGCTGGGTATTTGTTGGCTGACCAACGACAGGCCCTGCCGTTGTCTTTTCATTGCTCACTAACTTGTCCAATACTGCCAAGGCAGGTGAGGCATCTACAACCATCTCAATTTCATTGTTAATCTTAATAGTCGTGAAATCAAGAAGTCCAGCCTCAGTCAATGTCGTAATACTTTTATTAACTTCAGTTGGCGTCTTCCCAGTTGCTTGCGCAATCTGACTAGAAGCCACTTCTCCAATCTGAGTTGTCGTTTGAAGATAGAGAAACTGCCAAACCAGAAAGTCATCCGCAGATGGGAAAATATCCTTAAAGTGGAAAAATAAAGCATTAGGAAGGACCAGATTACCTGATCGATACTGTTCAAAAAAACTCATATTTACCTTTCAGAGTAGCTAGACACCCCAAAAAGTCAAATGCTCTCACATAAGTCCTTTGAGACTGTCTACTACAAATAACCGTAGAATGAAAAATCGTCTTCCAACTCTTCTAAACGATAAGGTGTTTCTTGATATACCGCATAGTTAATCCAATTGCTAAAGAAAGCAGATGCCGCAAGATTCCAACGAAGTTTAGGCTCCTGACTTGGATCATCCTCTGGGAAATAGTTTGCCGGTACATCTGGATTAATGCCTGCATCTAAATCTCTTCGGTATTCTCTTGCCAGAGTATCACGGTCATATTCAAAATGACCAAAACTATATACTTCACGAAGATTCTTACTTGCTAGAATGGATAAGCCAACTTCTGGTCCTGACACAACAATATCTAAATCCGTCTTGTTTTTAATATCCTCGAGCCTAACCTCTGTATAGCGTGAGTGCGGTGACACAAAGCTATCATCAAAGCCATTCATAAGGAAGTTTTCAGGCATGTCAACAGTTTGTTTATAGATTCCAGATAATTTCTCTGACAATGGGACCTTGTCGACACCATGCTTATAATAGAGACCTGCTTGAGCTCCCCAACACAGATGAAGGGTTGAATAAACATGCTTTTTAGACCAATCAAAAACTTGTGTTAATTCTTGCCAATAATCCACTTCCTCAAATGGCATTTGCTCAACAGGTGCACCTGTTACAATGAGACCATCATAATACTTATGCTTAATTTCATCAAAAGTCTTGTAGAAAGTTTCCATATGTTCGGCATGTGTATTTTTTGACTTATGACTAGCCATATAAAGAAACTCGACGTTAATTTGAAGTGGCGTATTAGCTAAAAGACGCAGTAACTGAGTTTCTGTCACTTCTTTAGTTGGCATAAGGTTAAGGATTAAGACCTCCATTGGTCGAATATCCTGGCTACTAGCTCTGTTCTCATCCATGATGAAGACATTTTCCGAACGCAATACATCAAGAGCTGGTAACTTATTATCAAGTTTTATAGGCATAACAATATCTCCATCCTTATTTATTCTATCTTCATATTATAAACCGGGGAGGTATTGTTATCAAATATATATTTTCTCTAGTTAGCTATAGCTTTAAACTATATTTGGAAGCCACCTTTGTTTTAAAAGAGTTAAAAAGGCCCTAAGGCCTTTTGTTAATTCATAGATAGATTTATCCTGGGAAGTTCATCAATACTTTAGTATCGTAACCTTCAATAGCTTCACGTCCATTAAGACCATCAAGTTCAATCAAGAAGGCACAACCAGCAACGACACCACCTAGGCGCTCAATCATTTCAATTGTAGCTTTGACGGTACCACCAGTCGCCAAGAGATCATCAACGATAAGTACACGTTGACCTGGTTTGATTGCATCAGCATGCATACAAAGTGTATCAACACCATACTCTTTTTCGTAATCTGCTGAAATCACTTCACGTGGCAATTTACCAGGTTTACGAACTGGAGCAAAGCCAATACCAAGTTCAAAAGCAACTGGACAACCAACGATGAAACCACGCGCTTCAGGACCAACAATCATGTCAATCTTCTTATCAGTCGCATACTGAACGATTTCACGGATAGCATAGCTATAAGCATTTCCATCAGCCATCAAAGGACTAATATCACGGAAAGTAACCCCTTCTTTAGGGTAGTTTTCAATAGATGCAATATAATCTTCTAATTTCATTTGTTCTTCCTATAGGCTTTTCGCCAAAAAAATATTTACACACCATTATAGCATGAATCTTCAGATTTAGAAAATGCTAACCCTCATTTCAAGACGAATCCTTTGGATTAAGTACTCCCCTACTTATAAAGCCAGTCATAAATTTCCTGTGGTGTCCCTAAAGCCATAAGTTCTTGGAACTTGACGAGATGTTTAAGATCTTGGAAAATCTTGCTGTCCTCAATCTCACGTTTTTCAGCTTCTTTATTGACTGTCATAACACCATTATCAATAGTCACAAAATCCAATTCATCAAAAATCTGAATCATCTTAATCAGAAGTATCTTATCGATTTTAAGGTAATGACTGAGCTCATCCAGTTTATAGCGGACATCGAATTCTGGGAATTGGTAAATGGTTTTATAGAGTCTTGCGAATTGCTCTCTCGTTCCATATCCAGTCAGATAATAGGCTTCCTTAATACTATTTTTAAAATAGATAGCCTGGAAATCTTTACCTTCAAACCACTCTTTTACTTCTGTCGCTGAATCAGGTAAGGTGTTGAGGACAACCGCAGGTTCAGTGTCTGATGCTTCTTCTACCGTTGGTAGGCCTTCAGGTAGTGCCATATTTTTTGAGCGAAAATCAAATAACTGAACACCATCCACACGCGCATCTTCTAGCATGAGCTGGAGCGTTGTCTGACCATTCCATACATTAACGGACAGGGTCACTGCTAATTCCAACCCCTGAGCTTGTTGAAATTCTTGAAGCAAATGACCTTTATTAAAGGCCACAACATCAAAACTATCCTTTCCTTGCTTAACCTTAAACTTAAGATGGGCTCCATTTTGTCCCATTGTCCTAGCTTGAGTAACGGTAATGTCATGTAGCCAAAAGACTGGCTTTTTATTATCCATACCAAAAGGTGCTAGTTTTTCTAGGCTCTTAATGGTATCCAAGCTAAGCTCACTGAGTTGGAGCTCCTCGTCTAAATTTAACGTATTTTTGGCACTCGTATCAATGTTATTATCGTAGACATAATGACACAAAATCTCTGATAGTCGTCCAAGATTTTCTTCTGGAAGGGTCATCCCCGCCGCTCCAGCATGTCCTCCAAAAGCAGTAAAGATGTCTCGGTGGTCATCAAGCGCATGGAAGATATTGATAGATTCCAAACTACGAGCGGAACCCTTAGCCAAGCCATCTTCAATATTCAAAACCACTACCGTCTGACTGATTTGTTCCATGATACGCCCCGCCACAATACCTAGAACGCCAGGATGCCAACCTTCCTTGGCCAAAACCTGAACAGGTTTATCCAAATCCACCATAGTCATGGCTTCATCAAAGATTTTTTGAACAACTTCCTTACGTTCTTCATTTTTAGCATTGATTTCCAGAGCAATGGCTTGGGCTTCTTCATCGTCAAATCCGGTCAGTAGTTCAATGGCTGGATTTGGATCATCTAAGCGTCCCAAGGCATTGAGTTGAGGGGCCAGTTTGAAACCGACCGTTTCTTCAGAAATCGTTGTTGGGTCTACATCTGAAATGCGGAGCAACTCTTGCAGTCCAATACGCTCAGTAGTCTTTAGAATTTCCAGGCCGACCTTGACCATAATACGATTTTCATCCGTTAGGCTAACCATATCGGCAATGGTACCAATAGCTACCAAGTCCAACATCTCAGTAGGAATAGTTTCAAGGAGGGCAGTTGCCAATTTGAAAGCTACACCACAACCTGCCAAATACTTAAAAGGATAATCGGCATCTGGATGCTCTGGATGGACAATGGCATAGGCATCTGGAAGTTGTGCCGGCATACTGTGATGGTCTGTAACGATAACGTCCACACCTTGCTCTTGCGCATAAGCGATAGCATCATTCCCCGCTACCCCATTATCCACTGTAACAATGAGTGAAATGCCTTCCTGTTCAATGAAGTACTTGTAGACACTTTCGTTTGGCCCATAACCATCTATAAACCGGTTAGGCAAATAGACTCGAGCCTCAGCTCCCATCATTTCAAGAGCTTCCTTGACAATCGATGCTGATGTCATCCCATCCGCATCATAGTCTCCATAGACTAAGATTTGCTCATAATTTTCAATGGCCTGACGAATTCTAGCCACTGCCTTATCCATATCATGAAGAAGATAAGGATTATGAAGGTGTGATAAATCAGCCTTTAGAAAGTCTTCAAGAGCATCTTCTGTCGTAATGCCACGTTCATAGGCAATCTTGGCTGCTGTTTCTGCCAGTCCATGTTCTTTGGCAAGTTTAAAAAAGCCAGCATCTGGCTCTTTTGTGTTTATTTTCCAATCATACGTTGATGTAATCATGTTTTTATCTTTTCTCCCTGTCATCTAGTCTATCTATTATAACATGAAAAAATTTATCATAGTGGATAGAAAGCTAAGTTTCCTAAAAAGAGAATGTCAAACATCGGAAGGTGCTTAGACTCGTGGTACACTTCCAATCAAGACCTGCTTTTCTAGACAAAATAATAGTCTGGATATTGCTCCCTTTTTGACTTGTGTTTTCTCAGATATTCCCTTCTCCTCTTTACGTTAACTAACTCTATTCTACTATCATTTTCAAGCAATATTAGGAAAAACAAGAAAAAGATTCCCTATTTGGAAATCCTCTACATCAATATTTATAAATCATCCCTGTACAAGCTTGCTCTGAAAGTTCGACAAAGCCCAAGGATTGGTAAAAGGCTAAATTTTTCTCGCTACGTTCAGTGACAAGGAGCCGTTGATAGACATGGGGGAAAGTCGCCAAAGCCTCTTCTAAGAGTTTCGTGCCAATGCCTTGGCGCTGGTAATCTGGTCGCACCAAGAGGTCCTGTACAAAAATGACAGAATGGCCATCTCCTACTAAGCGAATGTAGGCTACCAGCTCTTTCTCATCATAGACTGCCAACTGCCAGAGACTGGCTTTGACAGCTTCTTCTAGCATGGTTGGATTGTTAGTATAATTGGTCCAGCCGACTGAACTGTACAGTGCGAGTAGGTCTGTCATCGCTGGAATCTCTTTTTTATAATTTAACATCTTAACTCCTTTTTAACCTATAATGCTGGAAGAAGGCGATATCCCGATAAGGGGACTTTTGGCAGACCGCCAGCTCCATCTTAAGCATAGACTCTCGCCATCCCTCTTGGCCTTTGAAGCGATTGTCCTGCAAGGCATAAAAGACACGGATTCCTTGGTAGTCTTTAATTTCAAGAGCTAAATTTTCTACTACTGCATCAAGATCATAGGCCTGAGCCAAACCCATGGAGTGGGTTTCCAGATCTTGGCCTGCTAGTAAATCGAGGGCCTTCTGAGTATCATTTTCGAAGACGACGGTCTGTAGGACTCGGCCGACTTCATTGTGCTTGACGTTAGAGAGCAGGCCTCCTGGTTTCAAGAGGCGGATGAATGCCTTGAGAACAGCCTTGCGATTCTCTACATACTCTAAGACATTGTGGCAGAGAATGACATCAAAGCTAGCATCCTCAAAGCTTTCTAACTGATCCAGACTCCCGACTAGTTGCTGATAGGGGTGATTCTGGGGCCGCAAGGCCACCATTTCTTCATTGGGTTCTACAGCTAGAACTTGATTTTCTTGAGCCAAGTGGTTGGCCACAAGGCCAAAGCCACTGCCAAAATCAAGCACTCGCTTTCCCTTGATGTCCTGTAATTGGTCAAAAAGAATATCATAATAGATTTGACCCCAGGGTTGCTGGAGATTTTCTAAATACGCTTGGATATTTGCGGCCATCTAGTATCCTCCTATTTGTAGTTAAACACATTGGTAGCTAGTTTGTCCGAGATTCGTGGAAATAGCGTGTAGCCTTTGTGGGCAACTGCTAAGAGTCGTGGTAGATTAACTTCACGTTTGTTTTTACACAGAATACGGACAATCTTTTTAGCCACGTATTTAGGACTGAGGACAAACTTTTTAACACTCTCAAGATAGGCTCCAGAGGGATCAGCTTGATTGAAGAAAGATGTCTCAATTGGACCTGGATTGACCGTAGTCACATAGACTCCCTTATCAGCCAACTCTAAACGCAGGGCATCTGAAAAGCCAATTACCGCAAACTTTGTCGCTGCATAGACACTTGAGTTGGCTGTCGCAATTTTCCCCGCCATACTGGCGATGTTGATGATATGGCCATGGCCTTGTTCCACCATTTTCTCAGCCATCAGACGTGAAAAGCTCATCGTCGCAAAGGTATTGATATCAAACATATCACGTACCTCTTGGCTAGTGTAATTATCATAAGACTTGAATTCACCAAAACCAGCATTATTGATAAAAACATCAATACGTCCAAATCGTTGATAGAGATAATCGACCATTTTTTTAATGGCATTGTCGTCTCTAAGGTCAATGGCAAGGCAGGTTTTATTTTCCACATGGCGATAACATTTCTCAAGTTTATCCTTGTCTCTTCCTAAGAGGATAATGCCATCACTGGGTGAGAGCTGCTTGACAATTTCTTGTGCAAGCCCACCTGAGGCACCAGTAATAGCGATAATACGTTGTTTAGCCATTAAATCTCTACCTCTTCTAGGTCACGAACGATGTGGGTGTTTTCGAAAATTGTTTTAGCATCTGCTGCCATCTTACCGATATCACGCCCTAAGAAACGTGCTGATACGTGATTTAGAAGAAGACGTTTAGCTGACGCATCTTTAGCGACCTGTGCTGCTTGCATGTTGGTTGAATGCCCATGGCTCTTGGCAATTTTTTCGTCACCTTTACCATAAGTAGACTCGTGCACCAAGACATCTGCTCCCAAGCCAAGACGAACACTGGCATTCGTCTTACGAGTGTCACCTAAGATAGTGATAACCTTACCTTTCTTAGGTGCGGAAATAAAGTCCTTGGCAATGATTTTTGTTCCATCTTCAAGGACCACATCTTGCCCATTCTTAATTTGACCAAAAAGCGGACCAAATGGTACACCTGCTGCTTTAAGGGCCTCAGCATCCAAGGTTCCTTCAAGATCCTTTTGAACCACACGGTAACCAATACAAAAAATGGTATGATCCAACTTATCTGCATAAACAGCGAACTTGTCATTTTCCATAACCAAGCCAAGCTTATGCTCATCAATTTCCTTAAAATGCACATGGTAAGGGAGGCGTGTTCCAGAGGTACGAAGACTAGTCATAACATATTGTTTAATGCCGACTGGACCATAAACCTCTAAATCTGTTTGTTCTTCACTCGATTGGAAAGAACGGCTAGCCAAGAAACCAGGTAGGCCAAAGATATGGTCTCCATGCATATGTGTGATAAAGATTTTTTTAACTTTACGAGGTTTGATTGTTGTTTCTAAAATCTGACGTTGGGTACCTTCTCCACAGTCAAACATCCAGACCTCATTGATTTCATCGAGTAACTTCAGAACCAGACTCGACACGTTACGGGCCTTGGAGGGCTGCCCGGCACCCGTCCCTAAAAATTGTAATTCCATGACTTCCTATACTTTCTATCTATCGTTCTTCTTATTTCTGGACAATATAAGCCAGGCATTCACGCTGAGCAAAGCCATAATAAACAGTTTGCCCTTTATATTGAGACAAAAGTTCCACTAATTCGTCTTGATTGAAGCTAGCCAACTTAATGACATTTCCCTTCAATTTAGTTACACGACTAAGTAACTGTGTCTCAGGTGTTAACTCTTCCAATACTTCTTCATCAAAATCAACCTTGGTCATCTTAATTTGAGTGCCTTCAAGATAAACCTTATACTGCGGGAAAACTTGAGCAAGCTCAAACAAAATGCTAGCCGTTGGAACCTCTAAATGCTCGGCAAAGACTAAGGCCACCTCATCAGCATTTTCATAGCAAAATCCATAAGATTTTCCTGACAGATTGAGACGAATAAAAGGCTTGTGCTCATCAAAAGATGGTTCAGGGTTAAAGAGGTTCAACTCCTTTGAAAGGTCCAAATAGTATTCCGTCGCTGCTTCAGGAGATTGTTTTTGGTAAATCTCTGCAAAATAAGCATTAATCACGCTTGGTGGTGGCGTAATGAAAGCCAATTTTTGACTGTCAGAAAGGTCTGACAAGGTATTTTCTAAATAGACCTTATCTAAACTTGTAAAACCACCATATTTTAAAGCTAAATCCATATAATCAGTCATAAAATTCTTCCAATTTCCATTTATTTTTCGGTGAAATATAACCTGTAATTTCTTCCACTTCTGTCTCAAAAGTGTAGCTATCTAGCAAGGCTAATTGACTCAATTGATAAAGTTTATAAGCTTGATCCTGATGGACCTTAATACTAAAGGGTTCAAAAATCTGTTGAATTTCGTCAATCAAGAGTCTTCTGAGGGCCTCACGACTTCCCTTGTCACGTGCTGAGAGGCGAACATTAGGAAAGACTGTTGCTACTAGATTATCAGCTAAATCCATCTTATTGTAAATTGCTAGGCGAGGGATATCAGTCATGTCTAAATCTTTGAGAATGTCTAAGACCACCTTTTCATGCTCTTCGTGATTAAAATCACTCGCATCAATGACATGCAAAAGAAGGTCCACATTACGACTTTCTTCAAGTGTTGACTTAAAGGCAGCAACCAATTCTGTTGGCAAGTCCTGGATAAAACCAACCGTATCTGTCAAGGTCACTTGAAACTGATCCTTTAAGTAAATTTTCTTAGTTGTTGCATCCAAGGTCGCGAAAAGTTCATTAGCCTCATATTGCTTATCATCCGTCATAAGGTTCATGATCGTTGATTTCCCAGCATTGGTATAACCAATCAAACCAATTTTAAAGGTACTTGAATCAACACGCTTTTCGCGAATGGTTTCTCGGTTCTTCTCAACAATCTTTAACTGGCGTTCAATATCAGCAATCTGGTTACGAATCGAACGACGATTGAGCTCCAATTGACTTTCACCAGGTCCACGGCTACCAATGCCCCCTGCTTGACGGCTGAGCATAATCCCTTGACCAGCTAAACGGGGCAACATGTATTTTAGTTGAGCTAGGTGAACCTGAAGTTTCCCTTCATGGCTTCTAGCCCTCATGGCAAAGATATCCAAAATTAATTGCATACGATCAATAACTTTTACGCCAAATGCTGCTTCAAGATTGGTATTTTGACGAGGTGTTAAACGGTTATTGACAATGACCGTAGTAATCTCATCCGCATCCACCATGGCCTTGATTTCTTCTAATTTTCCTGAACCTACGAAAGACTTACTATCATAGCGTTCACGTTTTTGGGTATAGCTAGCTACAACCTCTGCTCCTGCAGTTTTGGCAAGACTGGCAAGTTCCTCCATTGACATGTCAAAATGCTCTGTTTCTTGCAATTCAACACCTACTAAAATAGCACGTTCTTGCTGTTTGGCTGTCTCTATCATAGCAAACCCCTTTTCAAAATAGTCAACTTTTATTATACCACAGGCAGGGGCAAAGAAAAGGTCACAGACCTTAATTTTTTTCAAAGAAAAACAAGTTGGATTAACCAACTTGTTTTCTCTTAATGTTTACGTGTCGGTTTCTTTTTCGAACCCTTACGACGCTTGCCTTGATGAATGCTTGGCGTATTTTGAGAAATGGTTTGACGCATTTTCTCAGTGGCCTTATCAACCTTATCTTTAGCCTTGACCAATTCTTGAGAGGCCTTAGTAACACTCTTCGAAGGCTTATTTTTCTTAGACTTGCTCTTAGAAACAGGTTTCACTTGACTAGTTCCAGACGTACGCATACGACGAGACATAGCCAGGAGAATTTTATTTTCCTCGTTGAGGTTGGTTTGATAAGCCATTGAAAGCACCAAACCAACACCAATCAAGTTAGAGATGAGTGATGACCCCCCTTGAGAAATAAAGGGCAAAGGAATACCTGTCAAAGGAAGAATTCCCACTGCTGCCCCAATATTTTCAAAAATATGGAAGACAATCATCATGATAAAACCTGTCGAAATAAAGGTATAGAAACGATTGTTAGACCTGAATGTCACCCGCAACATGCGATAAATAAGGAAGAGATAGGTTAGAAGAACCAATCCACCACCTACCAAACCAAAGTCTTCCGCAATAACTGTGAAAATCATGTCACTCTCACGAACCGGTACGTTCAACTCCAGATGATTAAAGCCTTTACCATAGATTCCTCCAGTACCAATCGAAATCATCCCCTGTGTCTGTTGAAAGGCGATACCATCTGCATAAGTGAAAGGATCCAACCAAGCTGAGATACGGTTAATCTGGTAGGTTTGTACCCCCATCTTGAGCATAGCTTCCTTACCCCAATCTGTGGTAAATACCATTACAAACAAGCCTAATCCCACTGCAAAAGCTAGAACTACCGGCAAGATAATACGCCAGGATATCCCCGAAACAACTATTATACCTGCTAAAATAGCGAGGAAGACTAAGGCTGTCCCCATATCACCTTGAAGAACCAGTAAACCTAGGACAGGAAGCGTGACCGCTACATATTGGAAAAGTAGCAACCAGTCATCTTGAAGTTCAGTTACTTCCTTTCCTTGTTTAGCCCAAACACCTATTCTCGAAAGAAAAAGGATGTAGGATATCTTCATAAATTCTGATGGTTGGAAAAGGGTGACTGATCCAATGCTGACCCAGTTTTTTGCCCCTGTCGAGGCAACCAAAGCAGGTGAATAGAAAACGAGAGGTAGAACCATAAGTCCCAGGCCAAAAATATAGAGCCAGGGGGTTGCCTTCCAAAGAAACTCTGTATTAAATAACATGACAACAAAAGCAAGTACTGAACCTAGAAAAATCCATAGTACTTGCTGAGACATGACTTGCACAAGATTCTTTGGGTAATCAAAATTTGTCGCGATAAATACCGAGACCAGACCAACCAGTAGTAGAATAAGGACTGGCAAGAGAATCGAGTAATCTATCCGACTTTCAATAGTATTTTTTGACTTAGCCATGTGTACTCCAAAATAAAGATTTAGCAAGAGTTATTATACCACTTTTTGGCCAGACAAATGACCTGAATGTATAAAAGTTTGACAATTTTTTACGAAAAAAGCAACCACAAAAAGTGATTGACTTCTTTCATTCATTAATCTTAATTTGACACGTAGCCTTTTCCTTGAGCGTTAAAGTATACCCATTGCCCTGAAGGAATTTTAACCCAACGATTAATAGCCTTTTCCCCTGTATGAACATCATAGTAAGAGATTGAGCCATCAGGATTCGCAGCTGTTGCACCTTTCACTTGCTTACCAGTTTGGTCAAAGTAAAGGTTTTGGCCGTTGATCGTCTGTTCGCCAACAACAAGTTCACCTTTGGCATCAGCATAGTACCAGTTGTTGTCTCCAGTAGTGAAGAAGGTTGAGACTAACTTATTACCAGTAGCTCCATGGTAGTATGAACGGCTGCCATTCGCATTTGTTGCAAAGTCACCTTTAACCTGTTTACCATCAGTAGCAAAGAAGAGTTTTTGACCGTTAATCACTTGAGCTCCTGTAACGACATTTCCCTTATCATCAGCATAATACCATCTATCATGACCGGTAGTGAAGAAGGTTGATACCAATTTATCACCAGTATTCCAATGGTAGAATGAACGACTACCGTCAGTGTTCGTTACGAAGCCACCCTTAACTTGACGACCATTTGCATCAAAGTAGAGGTGTTGACCATTGATGACCTGAGCACCTGTGACATTACGTCCATGTGAGTCTGCATAGAACCAGTTGTTGTCCCCAGTAGTATAGAAGCCTGGTGTATGTGCCTTAGTCACAACACCCTTAGCATCGATATTAAAGGTTTGACCATTAACTACTAGTGATGTATCCACAAGTTTCACACCTGTAATGGCATCGTAGTATGAAGTCGTACCATCAGGATTGTTCACAAACTCACCTTTAACTTGTTTACCTGACTCATCAAAGTAGAGCTCGTCACCATTGATGGTTTGCGCACCACGAAGAACATCACCTTCGTTATTTGCATAGTAAGTGGCATCACCAACTTGGAAGAAGCGATTCTTAACTTGAACACCTTTTTCATTGAAGTAAAGGTTTTGTTTACCTACCTTAGTAAATCCAGTGGCAACATAGCCCTTATCATTAGCGTAGTACCAGTTACCATCTTGTTCAAAGAAGCCTGAGTACTTACGTTCACCTGAATCGCCACAGAAGAACATCAAGTGGCCGTCTTTTGTAGGAATGAAGATGCCTTTAGCTTGGTAACCATTGTCATAGAAGTATTTTTCCTTACCTTCTACTTCAGTCAAACCAGTAGCCATGATGCCACCTTTGAAGAAGTATTGGTAGAATTTCTCTTCCTTACCACTATCATCTTTAACAGTAACTTCTTTCCAACCAGTTTGAGTCGTCAATTTACCTGACTTACCATAAACCAATGATTGACCTTTGGCATTTTTAATAACACCATCAGTAAACATAACACCATTTGGCAAGAAGAAATAGTTTGAACCGTCGATAGCTTGTTCACCAGTTACAAGGTAACCCTTATCGTTAAAGTAGTACTGTTTGCCATTATATGTCACAAATTGACTCTTAGCTTGAGTACCAGATGTTGTATAATAAGTTACCCCTGTACCATCATAAGCAAATCCAGTTTTAGCTTTTGTATCACCAGTCAAGGCAGCTGGAAGGAAGGTACCTTTATCGTTAACGGTGAAGTACAATTTACCATCGCTGAGAACGTAGTCTGAACCACGTTTTTGGATGTTTGTACCGTTAAAGTACTTAGCTTCCCATTGTTTAATCTTCACAGATGGATCAATTGTCTTACCTGACGCTTCCATAACTTCTTTGAAGATTTCTGGATAAAGTTTTTGAAGTTTGTCGAGGAAGGCCCCACCATACTGTGCTTGGAAATCATTTCCTGATGACTTGGTATTTGTCACATAGAGCTTATTAACCAAGCTAGTATCATCAAGCACCTTACCATGCGTATCTGTCCGAGTAGCTGTCACTACTTCTTTACCTGGGAGAGTATACAATTGGTCTGGAACCCAGTCAGCAATGACTTGAATACCTTGTTTGTGAAGAGCCTTGAGGGCATCACGAAGATCTTCTTTTGAACCATATTTATTGTTTTTGCTCATGGCAAAGTCGTAACGGTCTGTGAAGGCATAACCATTTTCAATAATAGAATCAAGGAAAGTGCCATCCTTAGATGAGACATATTGAGGTGCAATCTCAAATGACGTAATACCCCATGACTTGAAGAGGTCTGCGTTAGCTGCAATCAATTTGTTAGTATATTGACTATCCTCTTTGACAAAGTCTTGGAAGTTTGAGAAACCTTCGTAAATCACTTGTGCTTCAAGTGCTGCAGAAGAGCTATAAACCTTATCCCCTTCTTTGTAGGCTTTTGTTGATGGTTTGGCAAGAACGTTTTGATCGTCAGTCGCACCTACTGGTACCCAAACTGAAAGGTAACCACTCATATCAACAGTCTTAAAGCCTTTGATTTCATCAGCTGTGAAGACAAGATTTCCTTGTGCATCTGTGTATTTAACAATCTTAGTATCTGAATCATTCAATGAGGACACGATACCTTTATCCGTACCAAGCAAGAGTGGACGGTAGGCTTGGTTCTTGTGGGCTGCACCCATATTTACAGTAATTGTTTCACCATCTGCTAATTTCAAATCTGGGTTATTAGCAATGAGGGTCAACATACCAGAATTACGACCGTATTTTCCACCTTCTGTATCAGTCTTAGACATCAAATCTTGACCATAACGGACAGAAACCAAAACTTCTTTATTGTCTTTAGCAGACGATACGCCATCTCCAGCAAGATTGTGGATATAAGATGTTTGTCCACCAGCTACATATTTAGGACGCGCTTTAAGAAGAGTTGTGATTTGATCAAAGTATGGTGATTTCTTAGCCATGTACTGACCATTATCAGTATACAAGTCTCCATAATAAACACGTGTTGCTGCACCCATTGTTTGAAGCATCAAAGCATAAGCTCCAGGAATATTTGAATGCGTATATTCCTTATCCACTTTCAACATATCAGCATTATAAATGTCAAAAGCTTGTTTCAATTGATCTAATGTAAAAGTAAATCCATCTGTTGTAGGATCAATTTTTTTGCTGATAATGTCTGCGATAACCGTTTGAACTTCTGAGTCGTGTGCACGAACAAAGAGATAGGTTGCAAAACCAAGTTGATCATATGATGTAACTTCCGCACGGTTTGAAAGACCGAAATAACCACCGTTAATAAGGTCCTTCATTGATGCATTACGAGCACCTGTACCTTTATTAGTTACTGGACGAGTCAATCCATGAACAATAGACAAACGGAGACCATTATCCATAGAAAGGGCAGCTGTATTATGTTCGTCCACATAATATGGGTCGTTTTGAGACCAAGCTTCAAGAATTGAGATATTAGCAAGGGCACGTGCTTCAGACTCATTGACCTTGTAAGCAGCCTTCATGTATGAAGACACTAATTGAAGCATATCGATGCTGACATTGTCCACAGCATCAACACGGATACCATCAAAGTGAGCATCTTTGTCCTTGTCACCAAAGACGATTTGTCCCCAGTTCATGAAGTAATACAATTGGTTAAGCATTTCAGCTTGCACAATTGGGTTTGAGTTGTCGATATCGCTTGATAGCAAGAACTCATAACCAGCATCACTACCACTCTTGATCTTATCGTTTGCCAAACGACTTGTTGCCGTTTGGTCAAGTTTACGGTAGTCTGAGTTAGCCCACTTCGTTAAATCACTATTAACAAAGAGGAGAGCCCCTTTTTGGAAGTGTTCTTTACCTGGAGATTCAGAGTTAATGTCCCATTTATCTTGGTCTTTAACAAAGGCCTCGATTGACTGACGCAACCAGTCTGTTGACTTATTAGCAGCAATCTTAACCTCAATCTTACGTTGAATGATTTGAGCAGCGGCATTCAAGCTAGCTTGAGAATTTTCAATCGTAAAGACATCTTTTGTTTCTTCACCATTGCTAAGAGCCTTAGTCATGTAGTTCAAGTAAGCTACTTGAGTATCCTTATCAGGCCACCAAGACATCAAAAGTGGGCGAAAATCTTTTTCAGTTGACGCTTTCCAAGTTGTTCCTGCTTCAAGGATTTCTTTTGGACGGTACCAACTATCAGCTGTCAAATAACCATCAACAAGTTCAAAGCTTGCTTTTGTTGAATCGTAAGCAGCATTGTTTTTAGTAAAATCAGTGACAAGATTTGTTGTTTCTTGTGTGAATGAATAAGTTGATGTGCTTGAAAGGACACCATTCTCATCAAAATAAAGGACCTGACCATTTACAGTAATGGCAAAGTTTTTCTTATGTGATCCATCTTCTAAAAGATAGTAATATTTACCATCTTTTTCTTTTTTAATATTATCGAGTGAGACTGCAGCTTTAATTTCAGCTTCAGAAAGCTCTTTAGACTTCTCAGTCGTTGGAGCGGCTACTCCAGCATTTGCAGCTACTTCAGATGTTGTAGCTGTTTCTGGTTTAGCGGCTACTTCTGGCTTAGCAGTCGTTTCAGGTTTGGCTTCAACCTCTACTGCTGCAGCTCTATCACTAGTTGCTCCTGAATTTGGTTGAACTGTCGTTTCAGCTGGTTTATCAGCAGTAACTGCTGCTCGGTCTGTTGTTGTGGCATTTGAAGTATTTGCCACCTCTGTTGTTGTGCCTACCTCTTTTTCAACCACAGGATTTGTATTTTCCCCGACTGTAGTTGTTGAAGGTGATCCATTAGTATTATTTATTTCTTCTGCCGAAACAAGTGAAGACGTGGTAACACTAGCACCAACAATGGTAGCCAAGGCTACTGAAGCAACCGCTAAAGTAACCCATTGCTTCTTCACTTTGTGCAGTTTATAGCGTACTTTATTTTCCATATTCAATTTTTCCCCAATATATTTTTTGTCTAAAAATCTACACCTTAAAGACTCATTCATTATATCATTTTTTAGCGCCAAAAAAACTTGATAAATCTTATTTTAACGAGTTTTTTACTATCTTAATGAAAGATTAAATAATTGTCATGTAATCGAATTGGATACTGTCAATAATTTTGTGTAAACACTCAAGTAGAGTTGAAGAATGTTAATCAAATAAGCTTTCAAGTGTGTCAGCACATTGGCCAAACCCTTTGTGGATACGTTGACTTTGCTTGAAATTATAATTTTCAAACAAAGTAACTAAATAACGTTCCAGAGCCTCCTCGTTAGGAGAGTGGGACAGAAATCGGTAATTCGTTAGAAGTCGATTTCGTCGTCACACCTCCGCACAGTTGAGTAGGGCTGTAAAAACTGATGAAATCAGCGTAGTAGAGCCCACTCAACCACTGCGTCTTGCTCGACAATC
>NZ_LSIZ01000040.1:0-252 GCF_001556505.1 Streptococcus sp. CCH8-H5
AGAACACCAGAATCTTCTGCTTCAAGTTCCATGTTCGTTTTATCTGACATGATTTCAAGAAGGATATCCCCCTCATTAACCACATCACCCTCTTGTTTCTTCCACTCGATGATTTCGCCTTCCTGCATGTCCACACCAAGCTTTGGCATAATAATCTCAAAAGCCATATTTTATGATACTAAGAACGCTAAAACGCGACAGAATTTTAGGAGTTTTACGTTAGTGTGCTTGCACACAAGTAAAACTATCTAA
>NZ_LSIZ01000041.1:0-294 GCF_001556505.1 Streptococcus sp. CCH8-H5
CACAAACAGGTACACCAAGCTTCACACCTGGTAACCCTGCAATCCCAATGGATGATGATGTACCAGCAACCTTTGAAGATGGCTCAACTACGAAGACCATTCCAGGAGAAGGAACTTACACAGTTGCACCAGATGGAACAGTAACCTTCGTACCAGAAAAATCATTTACTGGAGCAGGAACAGGCGTAACTGTGAAACGTGTGGATAAGAATGGAACTGAAATCACAGCTAAGTACACCCCAACTGTGACTCCTGTAACACCGACAGCGACACCAGTTGAAACAACAGGTAAAC
>NZ_LSIZ01000042.1:0-496 GCF_001556505.1 Streptococcus sp. CCH8-H5
TGTAGTTGGTGGTGTCACTGGTGGAACCACTGGTGTTGGAGGAGTCGGTGGTGTTACTGGTGGAACTACTGGTGTTGGAGGAGTTGGTGGAGTCGGTGGTGTCACAATATTGTTGAACTCAGTATCTTCTGGCAATTGAGAAGTTACTGTCAAGACTTTACCGTCTTTAGTTACTGAAACAACGACTCTAGCTACCATCTTATCGTAAGTAACAGTTGTATCGTTACCTTGTACTTCTTCAACAGTATAAATGTGAGTACCTTCTTCACCACGTTTGTACTCAAGTGCAGAGAACTTGATCTTACCTTTAGCATCATTGCTTACAGTTTCAATCACATTACCCTTGCTATCTTTAAGTACAAAGCTAAACTCACCAGCCTTAAGTTGACGGCCTTCAAGTTTCTTAGTGAATTCAAACTCAACTTTAGTTGGGATATTGATTACACGTTTTTCTGTTGGTTTTTCTGGTTTTTCAACAGATTTCTTAGTTGGGTCG
>NZ_LSIZ01000043.1:0-2327 GCF_001556505.1 Streptococcus sp. CCH8-H5
TAACTTCTTTGCCACCACCTGAAACATTGGTAACGACAACATCAAAGCCATTAGAGGTTTGGTTGGTAATCGTCAATTTTCCTGTTACTTGAGTTTCAGGGACTTTGGCTGTAGTTTCGCTAATATAAGTTCGCTTACCATCCAACATGTAGTAAAGATGGACAGAATAGGTACCAGCATCGCCCTTGTGGCTGGCTTTATCTACATGAACCTTATAGCTACCGTCTGACTGTTTATCAGCATGATACCAAGTGAGGTCATCTTGACCATCTTTATCTGACCAAATTGGGACACGGACTTCTTGGACTGTCTTGCCGCCACCTGAAACATTGGTAACCACAACATCGAAGCCGTTAGAGGTTTGGTTGTTAATGGTAAGGTTACCAGAAACACGGTTTTCTTGTGGTTTAGACTCAGTAGCTTTCAAGGTCGCAATATCCACATAACGACGTGTACCACTGTAACTGATGTAAGAAATCCATTGATGGTTATCCGCAGTCAAGACCTTGTCATAGTTCACTTTGTAGCCTTTTTCCAAGGTATAAAGTGTTTCTGCAGAAGCTTTAGGTTCGTTTTTAACATTCAAGCTACGTGTCACATTATAAGTGCCGCTTGCTGGAAGCTTTTCAGCACCAGTAACTTCTGGTTTTGCTTGATTAGTCTCTGTTGGTTTAACAGTTGGTGTTTCAGCTTTAGCAGGTGTCAAAGTCGCAACATCTGCATAATAGCGAACATAGTCATAACCAAGGTAAGAAATCCATTGGTGATTATCAGCTGTCAAAACTTTATCATAGATGACATGGTCACCCTTGCCGAAAACAAAAGTAGGTTTGAGGTCTGCTTTTGGTTCTTTCTTAATATCTGTGTCACGTGTAAAGTAATAAGTTCCTGTTGCTGGGATATCCAAAACACCTGTTGTGGCTTGAGTGCCATTAGAAGGCTTACCATCCCCATTACCACTATTACCGTTACCACTACCAGCTGCCACTGGTTTCACTGGCGCATAACGACGCACGCCAGAGTATGATTTGTAGCTAATCCATTGGTAGCCGTCAGCCGTCACGACTTGATCGTAAAGGACGCTGTCTCCTGGATTTACATAAAATTCAGCCTTGGCAGACACCTTGGGTTGATTCTTAATCTCTGTACGTTCCTTGTAGACATAAGTTCCTTGACTTGGAAGGTCGCTGTCTGTAGTTGTAGCTGGTTGGCTCACCAAACTAGTATTGACAGCTGCTCTCGTTAAGGCAGATACATCAAGGTTAGTGGCTGTTTCAGATGAAGCATTTGTGTTCCTTGTCGCTTCTGAGCTAGCAGTTGTTGATTCAGAAATTTTATCTGCTGCTTGTGAGGTACTAGCACTCACTTCACTTCTAGCCTCGCTAGTAGCAGTTTCACTAGCGGTTTGGCTAGTTGTTGAGACTTGGCTAGCTTTCTCGCTTGATACTACCCCATCGGTCGCTACACCACTGAAAATATCAGCTGCTGTCACAGCATCACTATCTGAGGTAGCACGCAAAGTAGCATCTGAAAATGTTGAAACCTCATGATGCTCATCAGCCAAAGCTTGACCTGCAAAGACCAAACTTGCTCCTAAAAGAACTGATGCTGCTCCAAATGAATATTTACGAATGGAAAAACGTTGTTGTTCGTGTAAAAATTTTTCTCGTTTCATATTAGTATTTCTCTCTATCAAATTGTTGTTACCGATTGATTGTAACATTAGGTGACAAATATTACAAGTATTTTACAGAATATTACTTAATATTTCTCACTTGTCCATTAGTATACCAAATTTATTTGACTTGTTCACACCTAAATCATAAACTGTCCAATTTTTGTCATAATCGGAAAATGACTGATTATACTTATATATTCGTTGTTTTTCCAAAAAAATGGAAAATAAAGTAAAAACACGACCGCTTTAAATGCCATCATGTTTCATTTTTGAACCTTTTATCAATGTCCTACATCTGAATATGAAATGTAGTATCGTTGACCATCCTTAACAAAACTATACCAGTTTCCATCAGGTAAAATTTCATATTTGTCCCAATCAACATCCCCTGCAGGAAGTTTAGAAACAGCTCCACTGTCTTTATCTGGCGCAGCATAAATAGGCGTTTCCTCATCAAGTGTCAATGTTCCAGAAGTAGCTGTCCAAGCACCTCGACCTCCCTCAACTCCTCCAACTTGAGAAGTTGGTGTTGTAGCTTGAGCCGCTTGTCCACCATCTGTAGCGCCTGCTTGAGCTTGTTCTTGAGAGGAAACTTTAGGTGCTACTGCTGAGGCCTGATTGTCATTTTCTTCATTTGTGACTGCTGAAG